>DASWKT010000001.1:0-8685 GCA_036396515.1 Anaerolineales bacterium
TGCCTTAAAAAACATAGCCTGTCGCTCGAAAGTCAGCGGTCGCCGAGAGCCACTCATAACCTGTGGGTTGTAGGTTCTAGTCCTGTTTTCGCACACATTTTATAGCGGGGGCAGGACTTGCGCGAAGCGTGCGACCTTCGGGTTATGAGCCTCAGTCCTAAGCCGCGGGAGGGGGAAAGCATGCCTGAACTTGTCATTACCATTTACCTTTGGCTCGGCACTGTAAAGAAAAAAACAATTTGAACTGGCAGTTCTAAGAAGGATCGTCAGCTGTATTGCAGTATCAGTTGTGATGAGTCCCTTCTGTTTCAATAGCTCCTGATGTAGATCGCGTTCGACGGACCGCCCGTCCCTGACCATCGGAGCGTAGTCCCTATGCGGATGGAACAAAGATGGTGAGCAATCAGGTTAGCGACAGCAGATTTTTCCAAATGTAAGGATCTTTATATAATGTTCTCTGGCAGTAAAAGTAGTGACAGAAGGGGTGGAGATATGGAAAAGGGCAAGTATAGCCCCACGGAATAGTCTCGGGGTGCTAGCTGTCCCTGGAAGGGACGCCTATGCCAAGGGGCTTTTCTTTTAACATTCCACGCGCGGAGTCTTTTCATCCGCGCGTGAATCGTGTATAATGATAAATGCAGTTCGGTTGATGGACATGAATTTGTCCGGATTTTACAAAAGAGGAGTGTGAAGCGTACGGTCTGATCCAGTGATCATTTTGGCGTTTCTTCTTATCGAATAATATCCTCGGCCGAGTCTGCGTATCGGCCGTTTTTTTTCGGCAATTTCCATGCGGAAAGGAGGTGACTTCATTTGGCATCTGTGAATTTACGCAATGGCGAATCCCAGGATTCGCTGCTCAAGCGCTTTCGCAAGAAAGTTGTTAAGAGTGGTGTTTTAAGTACTGTTCGCCGCAAACGCTGGTTCGTTTCCAAGAGCGAGCAGCGCCGCATGGAAAAGAAGAAAGCAATCCGTCGCATTAAGCGACGCACTTTCACCAGAGATGGTGAGTAAGAAGAAGAAGAGGCAATATGGCAAAAGAAGAAGATAAAATCCGTGCTGAGGGTGTGGTGATTGAGGCCCTGCCCGGTACACAATTCCGCGTGAAGCTGGATAACGGTCACGTAGTGCTGGCATACCTTTCAGGCAAGATGCGCAAGCACTACATCCGCATTTTGCTGGGTGATCGTGTGGCAATGGAAATGTCTCCTTATGATCTGACACGCGCCCGCATCACTTTCCGCCAGCGCAAGACAGCTTCTGCTCCGGTTGAGTCATAATTGCTATTCTTACCTTTGATTAAACTGAAAGGCTCTCGATTTCGAGAGCCTTTTTTAATTTCAAGCGTAGCGAAGACTGCAGTCGAAGTGCTATGGCAGATCTCGGAAGGACCCCAGCACCTTCATGTAATTCGCTCTTTCAAAAACAGCAGGCTCCTTGACAAATTTCTGACTCATGCTTCCCTGCATCTGTTGGATGGATCCATATTCCCGCTCCTTCATCCATTCCTGCAATTCGCTTAATATCGACGGGATGACCTGCTCGCCGTTGTGCAGGAGATTCGATGCCATCATCGCGACCTTAGCACCCGCCATCATCGCTTTCAAAACATCCCTTGAGCTATGTACGCCGCTGGTCAAAGCAAAATCTGCATTAACTTTTCCGTATAGGATCGAGATCCATCTGAGCGGCAGTCGCATATCAGCAGATGTGCTTAAATCAAGGCTGTGGATGATCTCGAGCTCCTCCAAATCGAAATCCGGCTGGTAGAAACGATTAAACAACACAAGCCCATCTGCGCCAGCTTCGACAAGCCGCTTCGTAAAGTTTGGGATCGAGGTTACGAACGGGCTGATCTTGACGGCCAGCGGAATCGAGATAGCGGACTTTACTTCCGCCACGAGTTCCACTTGCATATCTTCGATATCGTTGGATGTCGTGCTGGCGTCAGTTGCAATGTAGTACATATTGAGCTCAAGCGCATCTGCGCCTGCATCCTGGATCTTGCGTGCGTAACTGACCCAGCCACCTTTTGACACACCATTCAAACTTCCAATGACAGGGATGGTTAAAGCCTTTTTGAGCGCCGCCAATTGATTCAAATATTTTTCAGGACTGATGCCATACATGCCGCCATCGGGTAGATATGTAAGGGCTTCTGCGAATGAGTCAGTGCCGCGCGACAGGTAATGATCCAGCTCGAGGCTTTCGCGGATGATCTGTTCTTCGAAAAGCGAGTACATCACAATGGCTGACATGCCCGCTTCTTCTAGTTTGCGCGCCCGATCGAGCTTCTTTGAGAGAGGCGAGGCCGAGGCTACGAGGGGGTTTTTTAAGTTCAGACCCAGATAAGTTGTAGAAAGATCCGTCATGGCTTATTCCTTTTTCCCATTGCCGTTTCCGTAATGCATGGCGGCCATCTGCTGGTACAGCGTCCAGCGGGATTTAGCATCTTTTTGGGCCGCACTCATTAATTGCTCTGCGCGTTCCTCATCCAATTGCGTGAGCATCTTATAGCGCGTTTCATTATAAGCATATTGCGAAAGGGGAATGCTCGGCTCCTTCGATTCAATGATGAGCGGATTCTGGCCCTTCCCGGCTAGACGCGGGTCGTAGCGATACATTGGCCAATGTCCGGACTGAACTGCAAGTTTCTGCTGTTCAAGGCCCTTTGCCATATCAAACCCATGTGCAATGCATGTACTGTATGCGATGATGAGCGAAGGTCCATCATAGGACTCGGCCTCAAGGAAGGCGCGCAAGGTTTGCTGATCGTTGGCGCCCATCGCAACGCGTGCGATGTAAACGTAGCCATACGACATTGCGATCAGTCCCAGGTCTTTCTTGGGCGTGCCCTTGCCTCCCATTGCGAACTTGGCCACTGCCGCGCGCGGGGTGGATTTGCTTGCCTGCCCACCGGTGTTCGAATAGACCTCAGTATCCAGCACGAGGATATTGACGTTGCGCCCGCTTGCGAGCACATGATCAAGACCGCCATAGCCAATATCATAGGCCCAGCCGTCGCCGCCGATGATCCACACGGATTTCTTGACGAGACCATCTGCCAGGCTAACCAGGTCTTTGGCACGCGAGTCGCTCGACTTTACAAGTTTATTTTTCAATTCGGCGATGCGTCCGCGTTGAGCGTCAATGCCAGCTTCATCCGATTGGTCTGCATTGAGGATCGCATTGACAAATTCCGCGCCTAATTCCTCTTCGAATGAAGTTAACAGTTCTTTAGCATATTCATTTTGCTTGTCGAGTGTCAACCGCATTCCGAGACCGAACTCCGCATTGTCTTCAAACAGCGAATTCGACCACGCAGGTCCGCGCCCGTTTGCATCCACAGCCCAAGGCGTGGTGGGGAGGTTGCCGCCATAAATGGAAGAACAACCTGTTGCATTTGCAATGATGGAGCGGTCGCCAAACAACTGAGAGACCAGCTTCACATACGGTGTTTCACCACAGCCCGCGCATGCGCCGCTGAATTCGAATAAGGGCCGCAACAATTGTGAATTCTTGATCGTGGCCGGGTTGATCAGTTTGCGGTCCAAGTCCGGGATCGACATGAAGAAGTCCCAGTTCTTTGCTTCCTGTTCGCGCAAGGCAGGTTGCGGCACCATGTTGAGGGCTTTGCGTCCTACCTGCGACTTATCTTTGGCGGGGCACACTTCAACGCACAAAGTACAGCCAGTGCAATCTTCGGGTGCAACTTGCACTGTATAAGCCATGCCCTGTGAAAATTCCTTAAATTTCGACGGCATGTGCTTGAAGGTCTCCGGTGCACCGCCCAACAACTTTTCATCATACACTTTGTGTCGTATCACGGCGTGTGGGCACACCATTACGCATTTGCCACACTGAATGCACAGGTCAGTCTCCCAGACCGGGATCTCCAGTGCAAGGTTTCGTTTCTCCCATTGCGTTGTGCCGGTTGGGAAAGTGCCATCCACGGGGAATGCGGATACGGGGATGTTATCGCCGTCGAACCCGATGATGGGACCGAGCACATCGCGTACGAATTCAGGCGCCTCATTCGGGACCGCGGCCCGGCGCGTGATCTGCGACGTGATCTCAGCCGGAACGTTGACCTCATATAGATTTTGGATGGTCGCGTCCACCGCGTCGAAATTCTTTTTCACTACGGCTTCGCCGCGCTTGCCATATGTCTTTTCGATGGCATGTTTGATCTCAGCAATGGCGGATTCACGTGGAAGAATCCCGCTAATGGCGAAGAAGGCCGTCTGCATAATGGTGTTCATGCGTCCGCCCATGCCGGTCTTTTCGGCGACTTCGTAGCCGTTGATCACATAGAACTTAAGTTTCTTTTCAAGGATGTCTTTCTGTACTTCTTGTGGTAATTGATCCCAGATCTCGTCAGGACCGTACAGGCTGTTGAGCAGGAATACCGCACCTTCCTTGGCGTATTTCAACATATCCACACGTTCAAGGAATGAATACTGGTGACAGGCCACGAAATTCGCCTGGTTCGCTTCGATCAGATAGGGCGCGCGGATCGGTTGGGGTCCAAAGCGCAGGTGTGACACGGTCACCGTGCCAGACTTCTTCGAGTCATAATAGAAGTAGCCCTGGGCGAAGTTATCCGTCTCTTCCCCGATGATCTTGATGGAGTTCTTATTTGCACCCACGGTGCCATCTGAGCCCAGGCCGAAGAATACGCAACTTACAATATCTTCCGATTCCAGCGAGAAGGAAGGATCCACCTCAAGGCTGGTATGGGAGACGTCATCTCTGATGCCAACAGTAAAGTGATTCTTTGGCTCTGGTTTCTCTAATTCATCCAACACAGCTTTCAGCATAGCGGGAGTGAACTCTTTGGACGAAAGTCCATATCGTCCGCCAATGACTTTGACATTCTGGCGATTACCTTCAACGAGTGCATTGACTATGTCCAGATAAAGCGGCTCGCCCAAAGCGCCAGGTTCCTTCGTTCGATCCAGCACAGCAATGCTTTTAACGCTCTTCGGTAAAGCCTTGATAAAATGCTCAACCGAGAATGGGCGATATAAGCGGACGCGTAATGCTCCGACTTTCTCGCCTTTCCCTGCCAGATATTTGATAGTCTCTTCGGTTGTTTCACCACCTGAGCCCATGATAATGACCACGCGTTCGGCTTCGCGATGCCCACTGTAATCAAAAAGGTTATAGTGGCGACCGGTGATCCTGGCGAATTTGTCCATCAGTTCCTGGACAATGCCCGGTGTAGCTGAGTAGTACGGATTTACTGTCTCACGCATCTGGAAGTACACGTCCGGGTTCTGTGCGGAGCCGCGTAGGACGGGATGTTCAGGGGAGAGGGCACGCGCCCGATGGGCACGGACCAGTTCATCGTCCAGAAGGGAGCGGAGTTCTTCATCCGTAAGTTGGAAGATCTTGGCAACTTCATGTGATGTGCGGAACCCGTCAAAGAAATGCAGGAAAGGCACACGTGATTTGAGGGTGGCGGCCTGCGCAATGGCCGCGAAATCCTGCGCTTCCTGAACCGAACCGGATGCAAACAGTGCCCAGCCCGTCTGGCGGACCGCCATGACATCCTGATGGTCACCATAAATGGAAAGGGCATGTGCGGCAATGGCGCGCGCGGCTACGTGAAAGACCGTGCTGGTGAGTTCGCCGGCAATCTTGTACATGTTGGGGATCATCAAAAGCAGGCCCTGTGAGGCCGTGAACGTGGTAGTGAGCGCACCTGTTTGGAGAGCGCCATGAACTGCACCTGCCGCACCACCTTCTGATTGCATCTCGATCACAAGCGGGATCGTACCCCAGAGATTGGGCTTGCCTTTGGCTGACCATTCATCCGCAAATTCGCCCATGCCAGAGGAGGGGGTGATCGGATAAATTGCGATGACCTCACTCAAGCGATGAGCGACAGATGCGGTGGCTTCATTGCCATCCGTCATGATTACTGGTAGTTTCATTTTGCTCCTTTGGAGACAGGCTATAAATAATGCCTGGGTTTTTCCATTAATAAGTTTATCTCCCACAAGGTAAACCTGTTAGTTATGAATGACTTAATTACCCCTGCCTGTTGTCATATTTCGGACAAAAATTGTGGGATTGGAAGCTTTAAGGGCACAATACCCATTACTTTCAGTGTGGTATTGTGCCCTTCTATGCTGACATCAACATGCGTTATACAGCTACAGGTTCTGTTGCCTTTACCTCCACCTTTTCGTGTTCCTCTTCAACCAACGTGTGATCTACTACCCTTAAGTAACGAACACCGATGGAAAAGCCTGTCAATCCATAGGCAATGATTGCGGCACCAGTCAAAATTTCGATCAGTGACGGTGTATAGCCGGTGTAAGTCACTGCCTGGCCAGATATGTAGGGCATTATCACGAGAAAACCTGCCATGTTTGTGTCCCAGCGGAAGGCGACCACACCGGCCGCTACAAGGAACAGGGCGCTCATTCTCCAGAAGCGATTGAGGCGCGCCGGCTTATACAGTAACAGGATCATCGGTATGATCATCCCAAACAGCATTTCAACGACCCAGAAGTTGAAGGCGAGTGGCCCTTTGGTCATAAAATGCAAGCCTTCACTCCGGCCCGGATCGTATGTGTAGGTTGTTGAGAGTGCATCCCAGGCACGGAAGTAGAAGTAGCCAATCAAGAGATAGCCGACAAAGTGTGCCACGCGTTCGATCAAAGCATCGTTCACTTTTGCCTTGTTTGTCAGCCGGCTAGAGAGCATGGATGCGAAGAGAGTCATTGAAATGCCGCCGACGATGGCAGAGAGCATGAATAAGACCGACATCTCAGGTTTGAACCAGAACGGCCGCGCTTTGATCACACCATAGGTCGCGCCAAGCGATGATTGGTGCAGGCTCGAAAGTCCAAGCCCGATGATGGCCAGGATCGGCGCGTAATGATGAACGCGTTCCATCATGGAAGCGATCTTTGGGAGGCGTTTGCGCAGCCATTCCAGGTTGGCAATGATCGGCATGGATTCCATCACCAGCACGGTGAGATACAGGACTACACACATCGTCACTTCCCACAGCAGAGAATGTGTATTCCAGTAGACCATCGAGTGCCAGAAGCGTTCGGGCTTGCCAATATCCAGGATAAGCGCAAGCGTCGCCATGGTGTAGCCAATCAGACCGACAAACGTGGCGGTGCGCGCAATCGGCTGGTAGCGTTTCAAACCAAACAGATAAACTCCGGCACACAGACTGAATGCGCCTGCGCCCAGTGCAATGGACGAGAGATCGATCGTGATCCACAAACCCCATGGCACAAGATCGGTGAGATTCGTGATCCCCAATCCTTTCGAGAAGACGAGAATACCGGCAACCAGACCAGCCAGCAGGATGAGGCCCATAAAGCCGAGCCATAACATCCATGGAGTGATAACAAATTTGGAGCGTACATTTTTCAACATGGCTACGCCTCCTTCTTGGGGACAGCTGGCAGGTAGTAGACGCGTGGTCCTGTGCCCAGGTTTTCTCTCAGGCGGTAGGAGGGATTCTCGTGCAATGCCTTGCTGACGTTTGACTCCGGATCATTCAAATCGCCGAAGATACGTGCGCCCACCGGGCAAGCGACTATACAAGCGGGCGTGGCATCGGGGTCTACGCCGGGTTTGAGTCCAAATGAGAGGCCGCGATCGATGCGCTGATAGCAGAAGGAGCACTTCTCCGGTACGCCGCGTGGACGGCGCTCCACTTCAGGATCGCCCCATTCGGGTACAGCGGGGTTTGGCCCCGTGAACGCTGTCCAGTTGAAGGAACGCGCCTCATAAGGACAGGCTACCTGGCAATAACGGCAACCGATGCATCTGTCGTAATCCATCATCACGATACCATCATCGCGATAGGACGTAGCCTGAACCGGACATACTTCCACACAGGGAGCCTTTTCGCAGTGCATGCATGGACGCGGTACGTAGACTTTCTTATCTCCAACCATGCCATCTTCGAGAACTTTGTTCCATTGGATTTCAGGGTTGATATCGTTGTTTGCCTGGCAGGCCAGTGTGCAGTAATTACAGCCTGTGCATTTGGACTGGTCAATCACCATTGCCCATTGATGCTTGCCTTTGGGCGCGTTGCCCGAGGCTTTCGTCTGAGTAACGGCACGCGTTCCTGCGGCGACCGCAACACCAACAGCGGTCAGTTTCAGGAACTCGCGCCGGTTGATGTTTTGCTTAGTCATTATGTTCATCCTTATCGTGCCTGATAGAGCGATACCAGCGTTCCAGCCAGGGCGCCAGCACCATGCCGCCCGCAAGACCAATCAGGCCAGCCAGAGCTGAGAAACCCATTGGGCTAACGGGATCAGGCACAGGGGTGACCGAAGCGAGTTTTACTTCCGAAGGTAGTTCTGCTGAGACAGATGCAGTGTTTCCTTCTGCATTCACAGCTTCCGTCGGGCTGTGCATTTGCTCTGCGTGACATTTATTGCACGAGGCCAGGCTGGCATTGAATGAGTGATCAGGCACGGTGTGCGCTGTCCGGTCCGCATTCTCCAGGTGATTCACATGGCAATCCACACAGGATAATCCCTGTTTATTATGGGAAGTGTATGAGAAGTCCATGCTGTATTCTTTATGGCAGTTGATACACAATTGCGAAACATCGTCGGCTTGACTGCTTGTTCGTGGCCCTGTCATTTTTTTCAATGATGCACTATGAGGATCATGACATGTGGCGCAATCCAT
>DASWKT010000002.1:0-3896 GCA_036396515.1 Anaerolineales bacterium
CCTTTTTCAAGACGAAGCGAATCGAGCACTTTATACCCACCGACCTCCATGCCGAATTCACTACCCGCGCTCATGAGCAGGTCCCAGACCATGAGTGCGCGATGGTTGAGAATGTAGAGCTCCCAGCCGAGCTCGCCCGCGTAACTGACGCGTTGCGCGTACACCCTTGCACCGTTGATGTGAATTGGCTTTGTGATCAGGTAGGCATGCGCTTCATTGGAAATATCATCGTTAGTGACTTTTTGCAGAACAAGGCGCGCCTTTGGTCCCCACAATGCGAGACAGGCATACTCCTGTGTAATATCGCGAATGGACACCTCATCATCTCCTTCATCTGCAAACATTTGAAGGCGGGCAAGATCGTTGCCAATAAAACCGGAGCCGGTGATCACCCAGAAATGATCTTCTCCCAACCGTGTGACAGTCAGGTCAGATTCGATGCCGCCGCGCGTGTTCAGGAACTGAGTGTAGATTGCGCTTCCAACAGGCTTGTTGACATCGCTGTCCGTAAGTCTTTGAAGTAAAGGCAGCGCGCCTTTGCCGCTCACTTCGATTTTGCCAAAGGACGTGAGGTCAAATAGCGTTACACGCTCACGGGTGGCTTCGTGCTCTTCACACAAGCGCTCAAAGAATGGCGGTTTCGCCCAGCCCCATTGACGCTGGTCTTCGCCCATGCGCCTGGATGGTTTGCCAGGTTCAAAATAGTTGACGCGCTCCCAGCCAAATTTTTCGCCAAATACTGCGCCCAGCTCCAACAAACGGTAATGCACAGGACTGACACGGTGCGGCCGGGCCCATTCATGTTCATCATGTGGGAAGCGCAGGCGATAATAGTACTTCACACACTCGCGCGTACGCTCCGCGGCATAGACCGGATCGTCATAATAATTGCCAAAACGCGTGGCGCGATATGCATACGTATCCCAGGGTGATTCACCTTCCAGGATCCACTCAGCCATCAATTTACCGATGCCGCCTGCACCGCCGTATCCGTTCAGCGACATGCCTGCCGCCATCCAGAATCCGCGCGCTCCAGCCATCGGTCCCAGCATAGGCTGGCAATCGGGCGTATACGCGCCGGGATGGCACACAAGCGTGATGATGCCAGCCTGATCCAAAAATGGAATTCTGCGTATCGCGCCTTCGAGTAGCATTTCGAAACGCTCATAATCAGCGGGCAGGGCTCTGCCACCGTGTTCCCACGGCGCGCCGTCAATCCAGCGCGCAAGCGGATTCGGTTCATAACCGCCGATCACAAGCCCGCCCTGCTCCTGCCGCATGTAAACCAGGTTGTCAGGATCCCGTAAACATGGCGTGTTTTCCGGGAATTCATTACCAGAGACGGCTCTCAATGCAATGTGTTGATGATCCACTGGTGTGGTGGGGACGTAAAGGCCCGCCATTGCGGCAACCCGTGGCGCCCACATGCCTGCGGCGTTAATCACAATCTCGGTCTTAATCATGCCCCGGCTGGTGATCACACCTTTTACTTCGCCTTTGGGCGAAAGTTCAATTCCCGTCACCAGCGTGTTGGTGCAAACCTCCACACCCATTTCTCGCGCCAGGCGTGCCATTGTATTTGTGGTGGTATAGGGATCGAGCTGTCCGTCGCGAGGCAGATAGATCGCCCCATACAAATCCTTTTTGGACATCTGCGGCATGACCTTGACAGCTTCCTCAGGAGAGATGACACCCACCTCAAGGCCAAGCGCCTTCGCCCGACTCACGCTTCTTTCCAGCTCTTTGAGTTGCTCCCGGCTCGACGCGACTCTGACGCTGCCGACATGGTTGAAAAGCCCAAGCTCGCTATACAGTTCAATACTATACATGCGGAAGCGAAGCATCGTTTGAGAAGTAGCAAATTGAGTAACTAACCCCGCCGCATGCGTTGATTCACCACTCGCGATCTCGCCCTTCTCGAGCAGGACAATATCCGTGACCCCCTGCTTGGCAAGGTGGTACGCAATCTGAACCCCAACAATCCCGCCCCCGACAATGACGATCTGTGCTTGATCCTTCATGATTCACTCCGTTAGGTAGTTGTCGCTTTCTCAGTCACATCCTTTAACCAGACCGGGAACTCTGCTGAATCCATTTTCTCCACAGCCCTGCCCCAGCGCTCCTCAGCCCAACCCCAGAAATCGAAATCAATCGTTGATATCTTGGCCTGAATGGCAGCCCATAATCCCCAGCCCACATCAGACATGATCATGTTCAATTTCATGCGCGCGATTTTATCAGGTGTTGCAGAGCCAAAATAAGCAGCACATATCTCGCTGATCTGCTTGTCATTGAACTGCATTTCCTGGCAGGTATTTCCGAGTTCAAAACACGGGTCGTTATTCCCGCTATATTCATAATCAATCAGCCATAATTGCTTGCCGTCATCTAGATAATTTTCAGCCAGCAAATCGTTATTACACGGGACTGTGGGAAGCGGATTCACAGACATCGCCTTTTCGATCTCAGCCACAGTTGGCATTCGGTCAAGGTAACCTTCAGGTGTATGGATATTACGATCCCGGCATATGTTGAGATAATACTCCGTCAGGCGGAACATATTGAAGTCCGAAAAGAAGCGGGGACCGGCATGCAATTGTTTGATGGCTTGCGCCATGCGTGTCGGCATCCCTGGTTCGTTCAAGGACTCCTTCGACATGGTCTTCCCTTGCAGGAATTCCAAAACCATCACGCTGTATTCGGGAAGATGATATAAGACCTGCGGGCCGACACCTGCTTCAGAAGCAGCCTTTGTGTTGTGATATTCGTTGTTCCTGTCAATTGCAAGAAGCTCCGTGCTCTCGCCCGGCACACGGACAAAGTATGGCTTCCCAGCTACTTCCACTTTGAAATTGGTGTTGGTCAAACCGCCGGAAAGCGCATAAACCGAAACATTTTTTCCTTTCCAGTCATCGATTTTCTCTACAACCTCTTCGATCAAAGCCATTCGGCCTCCGCGTATTTGGGGTGCGTGCTCCTGCAACTTCCGACGCTATATCGCTCTTAGCCGTGAGACCCATATATATGAAACAAACGAAATGGTGGTCAGTATTTACTCCAAATACTGACCACCCATAGCTTTATGTTAACAGGTCTTTATTCAGGTGGGATTTCCTTGAAGGCAAAATCCACATTGATGCCCTTGGTTTTCTGTGCATTCTTCACGATGAAATACCAAAGCGCCGAGAAGGCCAGCACGCCAAACACCACTCCGTATGCTAAGGTGCTGGTTAAGCCAAGCTGGCTATATAACATGAACATCAAAACCATCACACCGCCGAGTACAAACCCGATGAATCCCAAAATAGTGACCAGGGGAGTGTTGCCGACCTTATATTTGGCACCTGGGGAAGCTTCGTAAACATCCTTTGCGCGGTAGGGCAACAGCGCTCCAGCCAGGCAGGTGATTACGAAGACATAGCCGCACGCAAAGGTGACACCCAGGGTGAGCGCAACCCAGTTCAGGTGAAGGTTGTAGAGCAGAATGACGGGAATACTGGCTACAAAATAGGCAATATGTGCATTGACCGGTGTATGAAGTTTCTCATCCACTTTACTGATCCATTCCGGGAGCAGGCGGTCGAGCGACATGGCAACCATGACACGCGTCATACCAATATAGCAGTTATGCACGATCTGATGCGAATTGAGGATGTAGCCAATCCCGATAAGGATCACGATCAACGGGCTGGCTGTGAGGGCCACGGCAATAATATTAGGCCACAGCCAGAAACCTGCAATGGTGGATTCGCCAACACCTGCCCAATATCCCGCGCCTGCCACGTACAGGAATTCAGTGCCAACTGCTTTTTCCAATACAGCAGCCAGAATGGCTAACAAAATACCGGTGAAGACTAATGATCCCACAATGATGAAGACCTGGCTATTGAACGAGC
>DASWKT010000003.1:0-3825 GCA_036396515.1 Anaerolineales bacterium
CCATGCTGGAAGAATCGGTCCGGGCCTTCAAGAAAGTTGACTTCAGCGACATGACACGCCTCGAAGCCGCGCGGTTTATCACCGGACAGGAATTGGAAGATACCAAGTGGTCTGAACTGCTTGAAGAAGCCAAGACCATCACTTTCATTCCCAACGCCCATATCGGACCCTATATACACAAGTCGCACGATTCGCGCTCGCACGAATCTTTATATGTTTACTTCGGCGCACGTCAACCGGATGGCACCGGAGACCGTATCCCTGAACTGGACCGAGCCGAAATCGTCGCCAGGCTCTCAGCCCTTGCAGATGACACACGCCTGCATATTTTGCAGAAGATTGCAGAGAAAGGCCAGATGCGCTCACAGGAGATCATGGAAGAGACCAGCTTAAGCCAACCCAGCGTATCGCGCTATCTGTCACAGTTGACTGCCACTGGCTATCTACAAGAAAGGAGAGAAAGCGGAGCAAAAGTGTACATCCTCAACAGCGATCGAATTGAAAAAACCTTCAGGGCTGTCAATGCCTTTTTACTGGGTCGTTCCTAGTTGGTTTTACCAAAGGAGAATCAAATGAACTACTTTCAGGATGAATACACTGCCGAATACAACCGTCAGCGCATATTGGATGAAGTAAAACAAATCAATTTGGAAAAATTAGCGCTCAAATCTCGCGTCTACCGTCCTGGCCTGTTCGAACGGACAATGTTTAACTTCGGAAATTGGATGGTCTCAACCGGCAAACAACTCCGCAAACGTTACGAGATCCCTTCCGTCGATTGCAGCAACTCTCCCTCTCAAAATTTTGCGCAGGAGTGATGTTTAGAGAGCGATGAATAATTTACTGGAAAGAACAAGAAAAGTCTATAACGAGTATCCGCGCGCCTTCTGGATTTACAACATCATTGTCTTCATTGACCGGCTTGGCGGGTTTATGCTCTATCCGTTCTTTGCGCTTTACCTGACGCAGAAATTTGACATCGGCATGTCCACCGTGGGTATTCTCTTCGCGGTCTTCTCGATTTCTCACATGGCAGGGAGCGCCCTCGGCGGTGCCATCACAGACCGCATGGGGCGCAAAATTGTGATCATCTTTAGCCTTGTGCTTTCCTCCCTAAGCGCGCTTGGCATGGGTTTTGCTCCTACGCTAGGAATTTTTGTCGCTGTCTCCGCAATCGTAGGCACGCTGTCCAGCGTTGGTCAGCCTGCCCATGAAGCCGTCGTTGCAGACCTGCTTCCACCGGAGAAACGCGCCGAAGGCTATGGCATCATAAGAGTAATATTCAATGTTGCGGTCATCATCGCGCCTGCGATTGCAGGATTACTGATCGCCCGTTCCTACCTCCTGTTATTCATTGTGGACGCAGTTATCAGCTTGATCGCCGCGGCAATCGTCCTCTTTGCCCTGCCTGAGACAAAACCCCAGGCGCATGCGCACGCCCGACCCGAAACGATGAAACAAACCTTCGCAGGCTACGGACGCGTATTCAAGGATACTCCATTCGTAGCATTCATAGGTGTGACCGTGATGATGACACTCGTTTACATGAATATGAATTCAACGCTTGGCGTATTCCTGCGCGATCAACATGGATTGCCGGAATTACGCTACGGCACATTGCTCAGTCTCAACGCCCTCCTCGTCGTCTTCTTCCAATTCTGGATCGCGCGGCGGCTCGAAAAATATAAACCGATGTTGATGATGGCGGCAGGCTCAGTACTCTACGCAATTGGCTTTGCAATGTATGGCTTTGTCCCAACCTATACACTTTTTGCAATTGCAATGGTCATCATCACCATTGGTGAAATGATCGTCTCACCATTCCAACAATCTCTGGTAGCAAGTTTCGCTCCTGAAGATATGCGCGGGCGATATATGGCGGTTTCAGGTTTATCGTGGGGTCTAGCCTTTACAATCGGTCCTTATTTCGCGGGGCTTATCCTGGACAGTGCAAATCCGAATTTGCTATGGATACTCTGTGGAGTGATTGGAGTGATGGCGACTCTCGCCTTCACCATCTTAAACAAAGTACACCACTCCCCCATTCCCATCGCAGAACCAGCTGCTACTGATTGATAAACAGTAGCATCTCCTCACAAATGGGACAGGTCATACGCAGGCCTGTCCCATTATTTTTTCAACCTGTCACGCTTCGCGCAAGCCGGGGCCTGTTGCCGCCTCGACAAGGGCCTTCTCCCCATGTAGAATCGCCGTATCCTATACAAATGGAGACAATATGGATACGCGAGCTTACAACCGCGAAGCGTGGAACCGGGAAGTAGAAGGTGGTGCAAACCGCTGGTCCCAACCTGTAGATTCGGAAGTGATTGCCAGGGCGAAGCAAGGTGAATTTTCAATCCTGCTGACGGAAAACATACCTGTCCCTTTCAAATGGTTCCCACCCCTCAAAGGAGCAGATGTACTATGTCTCGCCAGCGGAGGCGGGCAGCAGGGACCTGTCCTGGCAGCGGCCGGGGCGAATGTGACCGTCTTCGACAATTCCCCGCGCCAGTTGGAGCAGGATCAACTGGTGGCTGAGAGAGAAGCGTTAAGCCTGAATACGGTGGAAGGCGATGCCGCGGATCTCTCCAGGTTCGCGGACGAATCCTTCGACCTGGTCTTCAATCCCTGCTCAACCGTGTTTATGCAAGATGTGCGCGCTGTGTGGAAGGAAACCTATCGTGTGCTCCGTCATGGCGGAGTCTTAATGACCGGCTCGATGAATCCCGTCCATTACATATTTGATCTATATAAAGCAGATGAATGTAGTCTTGAAGTTGCCCATTCTATTCCATACTCTGATCTGACAAGCATCCCGAAGGAAGATCTGGATGAGCTCATCGAAAAGGGCCTGCCCGTTGAGTTCGGCCACAGCCTTACAGACCTGCTCGGCGGGCAATGCGATGCGGGCTTTGTCATTAGTGATGTCTATGAAGATTACATGCTCGATTCGCCTTTGCACAAATATCACCCTAGCTATCTTGCGACGCGCGCAGTGAAGAGATAATTTCTTTCAGGCGACGGTGTGACTATTTTGCCTCTGAGTATGGTGTTGGATAATCAGACACAAAAGCGTTTTGATGTAGTGGTTTATGGCGGCACCGCTGGTGGTGTAATCAGCGCGGTGACAGCGGCGCGTGAAGGCTTAAGCGTTGCCTTGCTTGAACCCACAAATCATCTTGGCGGGATGGTCACCGGTGGACTCAGCGCCACCGATCACGGTGAGAAGGAAGTCGTCGGAGGCTATTCACTGGAATTCTATGAACGCCTCGGCCGTCATCATGGGCAGGAAATCGAGTGGTATCCCGAACCGCACATCGCCGAAAAAGTCTTTCAGGAGATGGTCCAAGAGGAGAAGACGCTAACGGTTTTTTATCAGCACCGGCTGAAAGAAAAAGGGGGTGTACAAAAGCGAGGGACGCGCATCACCGAAATCAGGATAGAAAACGGCAGCGTGTTTCACGCTGCTATCTTCGTGGATGCAAGCTACGAAGGCGATTTAATGGCACAAGCTGGCGTTTCTTACACATGGGGTCGCGAAGGTACCAGTCAATACGACGAATCACTTGCAGGCGTGCGGCCCAAAGACCCCGCTCATCAATTCGATTTTCCGGTCTCCGCCTATGACGAAAAGGGAAAACTACTGCCCGAAATTCAACAGGGACCGCCCGGTGAATTGGGCCAAGGAGATCGGAAAATCCAGGGGTACAACTTTCGGATGATTTTGACGAAAGACCCAAGTAATCGCGTTCCTTTCCCCAAGCCTGCAGATTACAACCCAGAACGCTATGAACTGCTGGCCTATTTTCTCGCTGAATACCTCAA
>DASWKT010000004.1:0-8943 GCA_036396515.1 Anaerolineales bacterium
CACGCGCAAACGCCAGCTTGGGATTCTCACAACCGAGTCAACCCAGCTTGTTTTTGTTGATACCCCCGGCCTGCACAACCCGCGGCATAAGCTGGGCAGGTTTCTGAATCAGGAGGCGGAAGAATCGCTCGAAGGTGTGGAGGCGATCCTCTGGCTGGTGGATGCCTCTGCCAGACCAACGGATGAGGACAAAGAGATCGCATCCCTGCTCAACCGCACCCCGCGTCGGACCCCGCTCGTGCTTGCCGCGAACAAAATGGACCTGGTCCCGGCTGAGGCCCTGACATCGCGCCTCAAAGCGTATCAGGCGCTTCTAAAGAAGGAAGCGCACGTCATCTCCATCTCTGCGACGCAGAATCAAAACCTGGATCAATTGCTCGAATTGTTGATATCTTTATCCCCCATCCGCCCCCCCGAGTTCGACGAAGAACAAGTGACGGATTCGTATGAACGCGATATTGCCGCGGACTTGATCCGTGAGGCATGTTTGCACCAGTTGCGTGACGAAGTGCCGCACGGGGTTGGCGTGCGCGTGGACGAGTTCACCGAGCGCGAGAATGGAATGCTATACATTGCAGCAACAGTGTTTGTGGAACGCGAATCCCAAAAAGGGATTGTGATCGGCGAGGGAGGCAAAATGCTCAAGCAAATTGGTTCCTCAGCGCGCAAAGAGATCGAAGAGATGAGCGGAAGGCCGGTCTTTTTGGAATTGCGCGTGAAGGTGCTGAAAGACTGGCGCAATGATGAGAATGCAATGAGGCGATTGGGATATAAAATTGATAAGAAGAGGAGAAAATAAAGTGAATCACGTCACACCTGCCCTGGGGGCTGGCGCCAGGGGTGTGCGTCAGGCGATTTGCTAAGCAAATCGAGTGTTGCAAGCGCAGCGAAGCAATCCCCTCATCAAATGGCAGATTGCTCACCTGCACGATTTGCCTGGCAAATCGTGCAGGTGCAAGTGTCGTCGGGTTTCGAGTTAGAGCGTCTCAACCCTCCTCGCAATGGCGGTCATTAACTTGGGAGGAAGATACGTATATCTGGCTTATTCTTGCTCTTATCTTCGCCTCACTTGAAGCTCTGGCAGTATCCAAAAACTTGCCGGGATTGGAATATTTTGCCAAGCCCGCCGTGATGGTCTGCCTGTTTACCGGGCTGTACGCGAGCACAGGCTTGCAGGGTAATACGCTTTGGTTTGGGTTGGGGATCGTGTTCTCGCTGGCAGGAGATATGCTGCTGATGGTCTCGCTTGACCGCATGTTCCTGTTCGGATTGGTCGCATTTCTATTGACTCACCTCTCTTACATTTTGGGTTTCAGAGAGGAATTGACGAACGCTAGCGCATGGTCGCTGGTCTTGATGATCATTATTCTGATTAATAGTCTGCGGCTGATACGGCGCATCCTTAGGTCAATACGAGCAAAAGGACAGAATGCGCTGGTGACTCCTGTGATTGTCTATGGCCTGGTGATATCGTTGATGCTGTACACGGCCATGTCCACGATCTATCACCCTGCCTGGAAAACAAATGCATCTTTATTGGTCAGCCTGGGCGCGTTCTCATTCTATATTTCAGATCTGATCCTGGCATGGAATAAATTCGTCGCCCCCATCAAGAACGCACGTATATTCAATATTGTGACCTATTATCTAGGTCAGATCGGATTGATTGCAGGGGTTATTAGCCAGTTTGGATAATTCTTATTGTGACTTCAGCGGCCTGAAGCCTTCACCCAGGGCTTCATGTGCTACGCCGATCACCATGAATGCATGAGGGTCAGCTTCGTGGACAATGGCTTTCAGCGTTGCCACCTCTGCACGGGTGATCACACAATACAAAACAGGGCGATCTGCTCCCGTATATGCGCCTGTACCTTCAAGGACAGTCACGCCCCGCTGGAGTTCTTCGAACACATGCACCGAAATCGTATCTACCTCGCGTGTAACGATCATCGCGGTGCGGACCGTTCCACCACCTTCCAGAGTCGTTTCTGCGACCAGGCCGCTGACGTAGAGGGCGATCATCGCATACAAGGCCTCCTTCCAACCAAAGACAAAGCCCGCACCGAGGATGACGGCAGTATCCACCATGAGGTAGCTTTGAGTCATTGGGACGCCGCGATAATGATTCAAGATGCTGGCAAGGATATCTGAGCCGCCGCTTGTGCCGCGCGCCCGATAGACAAGTCCATAGCCAATTCCGCCGACGATCGCGCCGTAAAGCGAGTTGAGAAAGATATCGCCTTGCAAATCATGGATGAGGGCGCTACCAGCGCCACCCGGGCTAAATAAAGTTGTCCCTGGTAAAAGATCGGTAAACACGGAATATGTGAGGACAGCCACAGCGGTCCGCATGGCAAAGCGGTATCCGCCCAGGAAACGCCAACCCAGGCCAAAGAGGGGAATATTGCCAATCAGGATCATTAAGCCGATAGGCCATCCTGTAAAATGATTGATCAACTGGGATATGCCGCTCACGCCACCCGAGGCCAGATTCGCAGGGACGAAGAACAGGCGCAACGACAAAGCCTGGATCAAAGCGGCAAGGATAATTAAAAAGTAATCACGAATGGTGGGCCAATATTTTTTCACGGAATTTCAATACCCGCCATTTTTTCAATTACACCGACGACTGCTGAGTTATCCAATTCGCCCATGCCCAGGTCGATCATTTGCTGGAACAGTTCTGTATTTTCAGTGGTGCTTGGAACCGGAATATCATATTCATGCGCGGTTTCCAGAATGATCTTCAAATCCTTCAACTGCATGTGAGCCTTGAAACCGGGTTCCCGAGTGCCAGCGAACAGGCGCGGCGGCTTGACGTCCAGAGTCCAGCATTGGGCCGCGCCGCCTTTGATCGCATCCACCACTTTGCGCGGGTCCACGCCGGCTTTCTTCGAGAAGACCAGAAGTTCAGCCATGGCGACCATCTGCGCGGCAACCATAATCTGGTTGGCGGCTTTCGCTACCTGACCCGCCCCTGAGTCGCCGACATGCGTGATTGTTTTGCCCATCGCCTGAAATACAGGCATGGCTTTTTCAAGCGCGGACTCTTCACCACCGACCATGACAGTAAGCGTGGCGTTGCGCGCGCCAATATCCCCGCCTGAGACGGGCGCATCCAACGCGAACACATTTTTCTCGGCCAGCTTTTCCGCGATCCTGCGCGCAGCGGCAGGCTTGATCGTTGAATTGTCAATATAAATAAGTCCCTCGTGCGCGCCTTCGATGATCCCATTTTCCCCCAGGACGACCTTCTCCACATCAGGTGTATCGGGCAGATTCGTAAATATCACATCCACTTGTTCAGCAACTTCTTTAGGAGAGTTCGCTGAGGTCGCGCCCTCTGCAACAAGTTCATCCACCGCCGCACGCGAGCGGTTGTGAACCAGGAGGGGAAACCCTGCTTTGAGAATGTTACGCGCAATGGACTTGCCCATTAATCCGAGACCTATGTACCCGACTTTGAGCATGATGACTCCTTTTCAAATATTGCGAGAATTATAAACCCGACCCCCACCGCCGCTTCGCGGCACCTCCCCCATTTTCTGAAGTGCGAAAATGGGGGAGGCTGGGGAGGGGCCAAGAAAAGAACCTGCCTCCCGAGTCCCCGTCAGGGGGACATTGGAAGCAGGTTCAGATGTAGAGAGAAGGGCGAATTACTTCACTTCGTACGTGGCATTGACTACGACGGTGAAGGTCAATTGTCCGGGTTGGATCGGCACGGCTGCTTCTGCCGCGCCTCCACCACCACCCCTGCCATCGAATACCGGATAAGGCACGCTGTCAGAGAAACCAATGGTTTGGATCTCGCCAAGGGCCAGGCCAGAAGCCTCTGCAAGTTCCTGCGCCTTTGCCTGCGCGTCCTTCACAGCATCAGCGCGGGCAGCCTTGAGAGCCTCGTCCTTGTCAGCCACATCGAATTGGATGTTGTTGACCGTGTTGGCGCCCGCCTGAATGACGGTATCCAGCAGGTCGCCAAGGGTGTCAAGCTTCCGTACTGTGACATAGACAGTGTTATCCACTGCATAGGTCTTCTCGCCGGTGGCTATGCCACTCTGAGGATCGTACTTGTCCATCGGCCAGATGCTGAAGTTCATCGTGCGGATGTCCTTCGCATCGATGCCGAAATCCTTGATTGCCTGGATCACGGTTTCAGTCTGTGTGGTATTCTCGGCCACAGCCTCCGCCGCGGTCAGCTTTTCGGTATGCACGCCAACATAAATGTAGGCGATATCGGGCTCAAGATTGGCATCTCCGGTACCTGCAACGCTCAAAGTACGCATAGGCGGTGGAGCGGCCTGATTAACGGTAGTCGGTCCGCATGCGCTCACCAGAAAGGCGAGCATCACCACTGCTACTAGGATAAGGTATTTTGTTTTCATAGCAATTACTCCTTGTAAGAATTTTCTCCTCGCTCAAATAGACGCTATTTGCACTGAAAAGTTCCAGGAGACAACTCCAACCATGCTCCCAGCGTCTGTTTCTGCCCTAACCGCTGTCCTCACCTGCACTGTACCGGATGCACGCTGGGAGAGCGGGCGCGAGTGTTGCGAAGCATCTGTCGCCATGGCGCCACGTGACGCCTGTGGGACGGCAGAGAAGCAAACAGGTAGTGGAGCCCGAGCATGGAGAGGTGAGCTGCAGCATGAGTACTGTAGTCCCAGGAATGTAGGTATCCTATGAAATAATGGAATATTCGGTAAAAAGGATGAAAATCAGCCCGATTCATATGCCCAAATAAGGGAGTCTCACCCTTAAGAATGCCAGATATAGGGCATTTACACTTGTAATTTAGCCCATTTGCCTTTACAATCTTGGTACATCTGTTCTAAGAATAAGGTATTATGCCAGTTAACTTCCAGCAAATTTATGCCCGTGTCAAAGAGATTGCCGAAGGAGCCCATGAGAGCAAAAGGATTCTCGAAGAACGGCGCATCAAAGCTCGTGACCTGCTCGCTGAATACGCAGCTGATTTGGACTACTTGCGAGAAAAAGTAGAAGCCGCCAAAGCAGTGGACGCGAACATTCGCTGCGCGACGCCGTTAAAAGAATCACTCGCCTCCTTCTACCCGCCGCCTGTTTCCGTTACCGATGCAACCATCATCGCCGCGGATGGTTCCCAGGTCAACCCGGACCGCCATGCAGCCATCCAGTTCTGTGTTATCAATGTCGGCGTCATCGCCATGAGGCTCAGCTCCGGGGAGGCCCCTCTGGTTACCGTCGAAACGGAATTACTTTATGGGGACGATCTTCTGCCGAACGGCAACCCCCTCTCTGATGGTATGGTTGCCATGCGACGCGATATCCATGAGCGCATAAAACTCGATGAGGTGTCGAAAGATATCAGTGGACCGGTGGTCAACCTGACGGATGGGACCATCGAGTTGTGGGGAGCCAAAGGCGATGATCCACAAGCCTATGCAAACTTTGTAGAACAATACCTGGGAGTGCTCTCGCGCCTGCACTCGCGCGGCGTGGTCACGGCAGGTTATGTTGAAAAACCCAGCGCCGATCTGGTTGTGCGCCTGCTCGAAATTGCCACTGCCGATGAAGAACAGATCCGTCAATTGCGTGACTACCATCCTTTGCGCGGTGTGAGCGACAGGTGGCTGTATGGCGAACGTGACAATCCGCTGTTGCCGCCCGGTCATCGCTCGGCAGTCTTTGGGCTGCAGTCTGGTTCCGAAAAGAAATATAAGGGCGCGCTCTCCCTGCACTTCTTCTATCTGAATGTTGGCACCGAGGGACATCCCTGGCCTGTGCGGATTGAAATCCCGAGGTGGGTGGCGGAGGATCAAAAGAAACTGGATTTATTACATTGCGTCCTTATTGAACAGTGCAAAATGATGGGAAGTAGACCGTACCCTTATCTCCTGCACCGCGCCCACGAGACCGCGCTAGTGAGATATGAAGAGAAGGGCCAGATCGAACAATTGCTGGTGCTGGAATTACGTCGGATCCGTGCAGAGGTTGGTGATGGCTCACACAAGAGTTCGGCGAAAAGCTTAAGAATAAAAACGACACGATAATTGACCGGGCGAGGTGTTCTCGCCTTCCACCGTATGCAGTTATACATGGGCAGCACGCTTTGCAAGCTGCCCTTACTACTACGGAGGCATTATGACTCAAATCGAAATCGGGCGGCTGCTTCGCGCAGGAACGACAGGTTTTATCGCGGGATGTCGCGTCTCGCAATTTACGGTACCCGCCTTCGGGGAGCTCGTGCGCGCGCCCCTCGGTGATTCCTATCAGGTTTACGGACTGATCCACGACATCCACATTGACGATGATGGGCTGGTGCGTCAGCTTGTGACTTCAGAGAATATAAGCGATGAGGTGATGAAGGATAACCGCGAGCGGCGAATTGTGCCGGTGGAGATGGCAGTGCTGTCGATTGGGTATGAGCAGGATGGGAAGATCTATCACCTGCTCCCGCCGCGCCCGCCGCTCAGCCTGGACGTCATCTATCTGTGCGATGACGAGGATGTGGCACGCTTTACATCCGTGGGGCGGTTCGGGTATTTCAGGCATATCCTGGGTGCGAAAGATCTGCCGATTGGCGAAGTCATAACGGCACACCTGGGGCAGGCTGCCCGTGCGCATGGAAAAAGCGGCGACCAGTGGAAAGATAGAGCGACGCATGAGCTGATCACGTTACTGAGAGACGATTATTCGACATTGATGGCAGTTCTTGGTGCGTTGAGCGATGTAAGTGTTTGACTGTAAAAAGTTCGAGGATTAAGGGATTTTATGTACACATCCTCATCAACACAGAGGGTTTTCCAGCCAGTACCAGCTGATGTTGAGCGCATTGGAAAGGTCGTGCTTAATGCGGCATACAAGGTTCATACGACGTTGGGCCCTGGTCTGCTTGAATCTGTTTATCAGGCTTCGATGAAGCATGTAATCGAGAAAAATGGTGTTACTGTGAAAACGGAGGTCAAACTCCCAATCCTCTTTGAAGGCACAAAGCTTGACTCCGGCCTGCAGCTGGATATGCTGGTCGAAAAATGTGTAATCGTGGAACTTAAATCTGTGGAAAGAATGAGCCTGCTTTATGAGAAACAAGTAGTAACCTACCTGCGCCTGAGTCGCTTGCGTCTCGGCTTTCTAATTAACTTCAACGTGCCTTATCTAAAAGATGGTATAAAGCGCATTGTCATATAACTTTCATTGGCTATGTCAGATTTCTCATTTATTCAAATCACCGATCATCATTTACTCGAGTCTGAGGAGGAACTGCGGGAAGGTTTTTCGCCCGGACACGCGCTGCGCATGGTAATGAGGCACATCGCGGAACATGTCGCAGACAAAGCGGACTTCATCATCTCCACAGGAGATCTGGTCGAGCCGCCCACCGAGAAAGCCTACCAGTGCGCCATCGACCTGCTTGGAATAGAGCCTTCAGCCTCTTTGCCTGGGCCCTTAAAGGTCAACGTTGAAGGTCTGAATGGTTATCCCCTGTATTTTCTCCCCGGCAACCATGATAACCGTGAATTGCTTCATCGCTGCCTATTCCCTAATTCAGGGCCACTGGACTTATATAATTTCACATTTGTGCATAAAGGCATTCAGTTCATTTGCATGGATTGGGGACCAGAATCAAAGGCATTCCTGTTCCCTGAGACGGGCGAGTTTCTCGCCCTGGCATTGCAGTCTGATCTACCATCGGTCATTGTGTGTCACCAGCATGTGAAGCCAATTGGCAGCCGCTGGCTGGATAGCTTCATCGCAGATAATGTTGATGAGTTCTGGGATATCGTCACACAGCCGGGCGTCAAAGAAAAGGTATTGGGCATTCTCTGCGGCCATGTCCATATCACCTATGAAGACGAATACAGAGGCATCCAGATCTTGGGATTGCGCTCCACAGCCTATCCCTTCGCAAAAACAGAGGAAATCCTGGTCATCCTTGCGCCACCTCATTACCGGTTTATTACAATTAAAGATAGCGTTCTTACTTCACGTGTTTACAAAGTGCTGTTATAAGCATGTTAATTTTCGCATTCCTGGTGTTTAGAATATTTATGCAAAATCAATTTAACATGTCATTCTGAGGAGCGGAGCGACGACACTTGCACCTGCATGCAAGTGCAGGTGAGAATCTCAGTTTTGTACAAAAGCATCTATTAGCATGAATACGAGACTCTTCGCTACGCTCAGAGTGACATTAGAAAGGAGTATTTATGGAAATACAACGAACAAAAATTGGTTATCTTGTCGGCGGTGGGCTTAAAGAAAACTTCCGCGTCCGATTGACCGTCTCTTCCCAGGAGATTCAGGAGGGCGCGTTCGTCGTCATCCAGAGCGGGGACTGGAACTACTACGGCATCGTGACCGATATCCAGCTCGGCGCGACCGACCCGCGCTTTGCCGATGAGCAGACCGAAGTCCGCTATCCCCCCAATATCTCAAAGGCTTTGTATGGACAGACGTTATATGCCAACCTGGAAGTATTGCCGAACTTGATGCTGGAGATCGGGCCTGAGCCTGGCACCCCTGATTACAGGGACTGGCAGGGCATGATCAATGCCGGCCTGAAGGAGGCGCCGCGGATTTTGCCTGTCAAGAACGTGCCGCCGCATCACGCGCAGGTCTATTTGGCGGACCAGGGTGATATTGCAGAGATATTCGGTGACCCGGGCGAAGGAGGCAACTATATCATCGGGTACACGCGTGAACAGAACCATCCCGTGTGCATTGACCTGGAGAAGTTCGTCCAGCGCTCGTCGGGCGTGTTCGGCGCGACAGGTACAGGCAAATCGTTTTTGACGCGGGTCGTGCTGGCGGGCTTGATCAACTACAACAAAGCCTCGGTACTGGTGCTGGATATGCATAACGAATATGGCTTTGACGATGTGGCCTCAGACACGAAAAACCCCGTGATAGGACTGAAGAGCAAGTTCAAGTCCAAAGTAAGAGTCGTTGGCCTAGGAGCGGGAG
>DASWKT010000005.1:0-5484 GCA_036396515.1 Anaerolineales bacterium
ATGCGATATTGGGATAAAAAAGGCAGGTCTGAGACCTGCCCTGGTTTGCGGATTAATTGTTTTTTGGAACGATCGTCACCTTGCGATGCGGGTCGTCGCCGGTGCTTTCGGTGATTACATCAGGGTGATCGCGTAATGCAATGTGAATGATGCGCCGTTCAGCAGAAGGCATTGGCTCGAGCGTCTGGCGCCGCCGGCTTTTGGCAACTTGGTCGGCCATGCGCTTTGCCATTTGAATCAACTGCTTTTCGCGCCGTTCACGATACCCTTCCACATCTATAACCAGTTGCACCCAATCCTGGATCTCCTTGCCAACGATGAGTGAGGCAATGTATTGAAAGGCATTCAATGTTTCTGAGCGGCGCCCGATCAATATACTCAGGTCATTGCCGCGGATATCCACATGCACGTTACGCCGTCCCTCGCGGTCTCTTTCACTATAATGTGCGGAAACCTGTGCTTCAAGGTTCAACAAATGCAACAGCTTTGAGATGACTGATTCGGTACGGTCGAGCAGCGGATCCGCTTCAGAGGGAGATTCAACTTCCTGAAAGGAATCAACTTGCGCCTCAGGCTTCGCCACGGGGGCTGGTTCCGGCCTTTGAACTGGTTCGCTGGGTCCTGTATTCACCGTCAAACGCACACGCACCTGGTGCTTTCCGAATCCGAACAGGCCCTTGTTGCCTGCATCCAACACTTCAACGCTAACTGCATCGGCGGTAAGACCCAGTTGAGCGAGCCCCTGTGCGATGGCTTCTTCAACAGTAGGTGCGATGATTTCCAATGTGGTTTTTTCATTCATACCCGCCTCCTTGCTCTACTTTTTTTGACCGCCAGGCAAAAGACTGCGCCAGTTGGCTTTACCCTGCATGGCATATTGGATAATGCCCAAAATGTTGCTGGTAATAAAGTAGATGGACAAGCCCGATGCAAAATTGAGGGCGAAATAACCGAGCAGCAACGGCATGTAGATGCTCATCATTTTGCTCATGGCCGCGCTCTGGTCGTTGGGGTTGGGAGATGCGGGCATCGTCAGTTTCGCCTGAACATAGGTAGTGATGGCAACGATCAACGCCAGTGTGGGAAAGGCAAAGCCGAAAATAGCGATTGATTCAGGACGACCCAGATCCATCCACAGGAATTTGCTATTAAGAGGGATCAGATCTGAGACATTAAGGAAATCATAGAGACTGCGCGAGAGTTTCAGCAGATCGAGCGGTGTGGATCCCAGCGCACGGGTGATACTCTGATACAACGCGATGATAATAGGGAATTGGATCAGCGTGGGCAGGCAAGAGCTAAAGGGACTGATCTTCCTTTCCCGGTAAATACGCATTTGTTCCTGCGCCAGCTTTTCGCGGTCCTTGGCATATTTCTTTTGAATGGCCTGCCATTCCTTATCATTCTGCAATTCCTGCATGGCAGCCGCCCCTTTCATCTGTTGCGCGTTGAGCGGCCATGTAACAATACGGATCAGGATCGTAAACAGGATGATGGCGATGGCAAAATTTTGACCAATGACATCATAGATCCATATCAGTACATTAACAAAAAGGGAGACAAAAAGATCCCACATAGTTCCTCCTTAATTTTCTGGAGTAAATGTCCAAACCTGACGGCCATTTTGGTCAAGCGCAGCGAGATAGAATTCTGTTTCCAGAGGAGCCACCAGAACAAGATCTCCAGACGCGACAGGTGTGGTATAGATCTTACCGCCAACTTCCTGATTCCAAAGCACATTGCCATCGCGGTCTATGGCAAACAAGGAGCCCGATTCCGTAGCAATGAGAATATGGTCGTTCTGGATAAGTGGGCTTGCGGTAATAGGACCATCAGGCTTTATGGGCGGCCAGTTCAATTTGCCTGTCGAAGTGTTGAACGAATAAACGTTGCCGTTCAGGTCAGCGAAGTAGAGTGTATCACCATCCAGGCTGGGTGTGCTCCAGATCCAATTCTCGACTTCGAGAGCAGGTTCACGCTTTCTACTGGCCGGGTCAATTTTATCCAATTGAGATGCAAAAGAACCCACATATAACATTCCATCTGGACCAAGAACAGCGGAACCGGCAACAGCACCCTCAATCTCATCGTTCCAGAGAACTTCATACGTTTCGATATCCACTGCGATCACACTGTGGTCAAGTGATGTCAGGAAAACACGCTCTCCGTCGGTGGTTGGTTTTGCCCAAAGGCGCCCACCAATACGAATTGCTTTGACCGCCTTCTTGGTGGACTGTCCATCCTGCAAATCTAGAACATAGAGATAGCCATCCGAATTCACAGCGAACAGTTTGTCGTCTACGACGAGCGGAGGAGCAACCCATTGATCCTTGGCCTCATTGAAGGTCCATGCCGCGGCTGGGGATTTCGTATTATTGGCATTCTGGGTGACATCAGTGGGGTTGAGCGCAATAAGGCTGTGGTTCTTGCCTGAACTCCCTACGATGACAAGTCCATCCGGCGTGACGACAGGCGTTGAATAGAAAACAAAATCGTTGTTGCTTTGTGTGGGATAACGCCAGAGCTCTTTACCGTCTTTCACATTGATGGCAAATACGTATGGACCGTCCGCCAGATATGCTGCATTATCATCGGCGGCCAGACCAGGCCAGGTTAGGCCGCGCACCGGTCCGCCCGCACATCCGCTCAAAAGGGCAGCAGCGAACAAGGCCATGGTTACAAACAAAACTTTCTTTCTCATTAAAAATTGATTCTCCTATGGAACGGGATCGTAGCCCCCGGGGTTGAATGGATTACACCTCAATACACGCCAGCCAGCCATCAGTGAGCCCCTGACTGCGCCGTGTTTATAGACTGCCTGATATCCATAATGTGAACAGGATGGATAGAAGCGGCAGGTATTCTCCGGCAGACCGCGCGAGATGGTCATCTGATAAAGACGAATCAATGCAAGGATAACAAGACGCGGCCAGTTGCCGGGCGTGCGCGGCAGGTCGCGCAGACGCGGTTCATTCGGGTAATCATGCGCTGGATGGAATTCAGGTTTCATGCGCGGGAGACAGTATTTGAGCGCGCTGCAGGAGATTGAGCAGGGCGTGGCGGGTATCCTCCAAGGTCGCGGAGGTGAGGCCAGGGCGGGCGATCAGGATCAAGTCCGAGCCTGGCTCGATATTCGAGATGAGAGTCCGCATCGCTTCGCGCAGGAGACGTTTGGCGCGGTTGCGATAAACAGCTGTCCCTGCTGTACGCCCCGCCGCCACGCCCACTCGTACGCGGGACTGGTCATTCTTCTGCACAATCAACACAACAAGCGGGTGGGCATAGGACTTACCAGAACGCCGCACCCGCTTGAAGTCTTCGGACCGGGTCAGACGGAATTTTCTCTGCACCCGCTACCTCGAACGCACTCGAGTTGAATTACCGCTTACCAGCGGACTTTCTTCACGTGCTTATTGGCAGTCTTCGCCAGTTGTTGACGGCCGCGCAGGCGACGGCGCTTGAGAACTGCGCGCCCGTCAGCCGTAGACATGCGTTTGCGGAAACCATGCACGCGCACGCGGCGGCGGATTTTTGGTTGATACGTACGTTTAGGCATTCTTCGTTCCTCACTTTGAAAATACTGCTTCTTGTATTAATCCCTAAACCTGAATGAGCCCATTATTTTGCGAGCAGGAAAGCCCTGGCTTAGATATTTCGCAGTACTCTGTAATCGTAGTTTGTGATTTCCAAAACCGACAGGGTATTATACCGTAAGGGTTTCGATTCGGTCAATTTCGATTTGACTTCGTTGCCAGGAACCGTGCAACGGATGCCGGCATCCCATTTGGGGAATGGCATTTATTCCTTCTTCTTTCCATTCCGCATGGGATAGACAGGAAATGCCAGTAGATCGGCCAGTTTTTGTGCGCCCTCCGGACTGGCAACCGCGATGATCTCATCATCTTGTTGTAAGGTACTATCGCCGCGCGGCAGGGTCATTTTTCCATCCCGAATGATGGCGGCGATCACGCAATGTTCAGCGAGGTCCATATCTTTGAGCGGAATACCAATTACCTTCGCTCCGGCGGGAACTTTTTCCTCTACGACTGCATAACGCCCGCGCCGGATCTTGAACAATGTCATCATATCGCCCAGCGACATCTCTTCCTCTATCAAATGCGCCAGTACGTCGGCCGAGTTCACAGCCTCATCCACGTGGAACTTTTCATTAAAAAGCCATGCGTTGGTCGGATTGTTCACACGCGCGATCGTACGCGGCACATCGAACATGGTCTTGCCGAGGAAGCAGATTGCCAGATTAGAAGAATCGTCGCTGGTCACTGCCGCAACCGCGTGCACTTCGCGAATTCCGGCCGCTTCAAGAATGCTGGGGTCAACAGGGTTGCCCTCATAAATCACCTCCGTGGGCAATTCCTGATGCAAATGTCCCAGCAGCTCACGGCGGTTTTCGACCAGGCGAACCTTGTAATTTTGATTGATCAATAAATTGGCAAGACGCGCCCCCGTACGCCCGCCGCCCGCAATCAATATAAACATGTTACGCCTCCGCCTTTTTGGACAAACGCTCTGTCAGAGCGCCAATACCTTCAAACGTGGAGCTGACGTTAAGCAGATCGCCTGTTTGCAGTTTCATCTCCGGTTCAGGCAGGAATGCACGGCCTGCTCTGGATAAAGCGACCGGGTAGCATTGCTTGAGTGGTCCCAGCAATTCGCCCACCATGCGGCCATTCCATTCTTCAGGGATCTGCAACTCATAAACTTCCACTTCACCATTGCCTGCGGAATAGACCATCTTCTGTAAGGGGTTCATCAGCAGTTCTTCTATGCGTTGCGCTCCCCAAGAGGTGGAACCGACAATTTGCAGACCAAACGCTTCAAGCACAGTGCGCAGACTGGGATCGTAATTGCGCGCGACCACGTTTGGCACATTGTAGACCTCGCGCGCGATATGAGCGACGACCGCGTTCAACGTATCTGAATTCGTGACGGCAGCCAGCCCGTCCGCTTCGCGAATGCCGGCGCGTTCGAGCACACTTTCTGCCAATCCTTCCCCTTCCAGTGTACGCCCGCGAAAATCCGGATGCAGCCGGTTAAATGCATCTTTGTTGCTATCTACTGCGACAATCTGGTGCCCACTCTTGTATAGATGATGGCACAGCGCTGAGCCGACGCGGCCGCATCCAACAACAATAAATTTCATAAAAATTACTCCTTCTGTTCGTTACATCCATGTGAGGGTATGTTCATAACAGCGACCCCGGTAGTAGGGAAAGCGAAACTCTGAGTGAAGGAATGACTGTACGGTACGAGAACATGCCTAAGGTGTCTGATAGGGAACTTCCGTGATGACCACGCCAGGCGTTGCAAGTAATTCGCGGCGCAGCATTTCAGCGGTCTGCATATGCAGGGCCTTGTGAACTCTTTTTCGAGGAACAAAATGCGGGACAACGATCGTGATGGTTTCGTTAGGTTGCCGGCTGGTGAGGATCTCATCAACATAATCCAGCAGTGGCTCTAAAAAGA
>DASWKT010000006.1:0-6327 GCA_036396515.1 Anaerolineales bacterium
GGTGCTGGCGGCAAGACAGGCAGGGCTCTTATCAAGGCCCTCTCAAACGCTGAGAGTGTATGCGCGTTTGTCCATCGTGAAGAGCATGTTTCAGTTGTGAACTCTTTGGGTGCAGAGAGAGTGATCGTTGGCAACATGCGCGACGAATCAGCCATCCATTCGGCGATGCAGGGTATCAGAGCGGTTTATCATGTGTGTCCCAATATGAGTGCTGATGAAGTGGAAATTGGTATGTTGGTCCTTGGAGTCGCGCGAGACCATGGAGTGGAACATTTCGTCTATCATTCCGTCCTGCACCCGCAAACGGAGAAGATGAATCATCATTGGCAGAAGCTGCGCGTGGAAGAAGCGCTATTCGAGTCAGGATTGCCCTTCACCATTCTTCAACCTGCGCCATACATGCAAAATCTGCTGGCAAGTTGGAAAAGTATCGTTGAAGAGGGCATGTTGCGCGTTCCATATTCAGTCCACTCGAAATTCAGCTTTATAGACCTGGAAGACCTCGCCCAAGCCGCAAAAATTGTGTTGACTGAGCCCAATCATAAAAATGCGATTTACGAACTCGCCGGGACGATGCCGATGTCACATGCAGAGGTCGCGGAGATATTGAGCCGTGTGTTGAATCATGATGTGCGCGCGGACAAAGAAGAGCTAAGTGATTGGAGGCTCCGCGCGGGAGGGCTGAGCGAGTACGCGGCTGAAAATCTGGTCAAGATGTTCGAGTATTATGATCAATGGGGGTTGGTGGGAAATCCCAATGTGTTAAGATGGCTCCTGCGGCGCGAACCGACCTCGCTGGAAATGTTTGCTGAGAGAATAGTGAAGGAACATAATTCTGTCCATTAATGCGGATTCGATTGCCCCCGATGCCCGCGACTGGCTGGCAAATTCCGGTCGCCCGCGCATGTTGCATATCTTTGGGCGCGCCGGCAATCTCATCAATCAGCGCAGGGAAGTTTTCCTGTGATTCGAGAAATTTCATCGCAATCGATCCACAAGTTCTAGTCTCTGATTCCCCAAGAATTCCCTCTTGACAAAATAGAACACACATTCTAAAATAGGCATTGACATATTCCGATATGGGAATATAATAAGGTCATGGCACGCACACCGACGACCTACGATCCGTTCAATGCCGTTGCTGAACCCAAGCGGCGACAAGTCCTTGAAGCGCTTGGAACACAAGAACTCTCAGTTAACGAGATCGTCAAGAAGCTTGGTTGGAAGCAGCCGATGGTGTCGAAACACCTCGGGGTCTTGAAACAGGTCGGATTGGTAAGCGAGAGGCGGGTTGGGCGTCAGCGGATGTATCGTGTCATCGCAGAGCGGCTCAAGCCCATCTATGAATGGGTCGCACCGTTCGAACGTTATTGGAGCGAGAGCTATGATCGCCTTGACGAAGTTTTACAGGAAATACAAAAAAAGGAGAAATAAAATGTCCACGAAAATTTATTCCACCTCAACGAATGAAGCAATTTCGAAAGTTACATCCCATCCCGCAGCAGCAATTTCGCAAGTAGCGGGACGCATCTCGCTTGCAGCATCCGTTGCGTCTCTGGTTTTCCTTGCGTCTCTCCATACCCTCAGCCCGGAATTCGATCCTTCATGGCGAATGGTGAGCGAGTATGCCCTTGGGAACTACGGTTGCGTCTTATCACTGATGTTTCTTGCCTGGGCATTAAGCTCGTGGGCCTTAGCCATTGCGCTTTGGTCGCAGGTGAGAACGCGTGCCGGCAAAATTGGTTTGGTTTTACTTATCACTGCAGGCGTTGGTGAGGCGATGGCATCCGTATTTGATATCAACCATCCTCTTCACTCTTTGGCCGCAATGATTGGGATTCTTAGCCTGCCAGTTGCTGCGATGTTGATCAGCGTGAGTCTTGGCCGTACCCAAGCATGGTCCGTTGCAAAGAAAGTGCTTCTTTGGACAGCCAACCTGACTTGGATGAGTGTTGTCCTCATGGCAGCAACTTTTGTCCTGCTCATCGTCACATTTACCCAAGCAGGAGGCGAAATGACCTCTGATGTAACAGTATTACCCGCTGGTGTAATAGCCTTAGTTGGGTGGGCAAACCGACTCCTGATTATTGCCTACAACGCATGGCTGATGGTAGTTGCCTGGCACGCGGCGAATTCGCCATGGTCACATTCTTCGTGACAGATGAGGATTTATAGGAAACCCAAAAAGGAGAAATATTATGTCTGCTAAAAAGCATAAGACAACCATCACGGCCGAGCCCGGCAAACAGGAGCTCTTCATCACGCGGGAGTTTGACTCGCCGCGGGAGCTTGTTTTCAAGGCTCATACAGATCCAGAACTTTTCGTCCAGTGGCTCGGACCGCGAGCCCTCACCACGACTCTTGAGACCTTTGAGCCTGTCAGCGGCGGCAGATGGAGATTCATCCAAAAGGATCAGGACGACAACGAATTCGGTTTTCACGGCGTATTTCATGAAGTCTCGCCGGAGCGGATGATCCAAACGTTTGAATTCGAAGGACTTCCCGAAAGCGGACACGTGATCCTTGAAACGACGAAACTTGAAGCGCTGCCGAATGGCAGGACCAGGCTCACGTCGCAATCCGTCTTTCAGTCTGTTTCAGATCGAGACGGCATGATCCAGTCTGGGATGGAGAGCGGCCTTAGTGAAGGGTATGAGCGCCTGGATGAACTTCTTGTGAAAATGTAGCGAGAGATGCTGACCATGGGAAAAGTTATTTTCGAGAAAGGAGAACTCACATGAAAACAGTCACATCAAAAGATGGTACAACGATCGCGTTTGATCAATGGGGCGCAGGACCCGTGGTCATTTTGGTGGATGGAGCCTTGCAATACCGGGCATTCGACCAAGGGATGGTACAACTCGCCGAGCTACTGTCGCAGCACTTCACGGTGATTCACTATGATCGTCGGGGGCGAGGCGACAGCACAGACACGCAGCCATATGCGCTTGCGCGCGAAATCGAAGATATCGAAGCCCTCATTGACGATGCAGGCGGCTCGGCGTTCCTGTACGGCATTTCCTCCGGTGCGGCACTTGCGATGGAAGCCGCCATTGCACTTCCGAAGCAAGTCAAGAAGCTTGCCATGTACGAAGCTCCATACAACGATGACCCTGCTGCCCAACAGGCATGGAGAGAATACACAAAACAGCTTGGTGAGCTCCTGGCAGAGGGACGCGATGGTGATGCGGTAGGGTTATTTATGATGCTGGTCGGGGCGACAGCCAATCAGGTGGATGAAATTCGGCAGACTCCGATGTGGCCGCTGTGGGAATCGGTAGGGCACACACTTGCTTATGACCACATCGCGGCTCTTGGTGAAGATGCAACCATTCCCACCGAGCAGGCAGCACGCGTTATTGTGCCAACCCTTGTTATGGATGGCGGTGAGAGTTTTCCATTCATGCACACTACGGCAGTGACGCTTGCCACCGCGATGCCCAATGGTCGGCACCGCACGCTTGAAGGGCAGACACATGAAGTTGCGGCGGAAGCCATTGCCCCCGTGCTGATAGAGTTCTTCAAAGCCTGACGCGCCGTCAGACCAGGAAGGCCCAAATTCGTCGCGTCGTCAAGTAACTGCACAAGGAGAATTACATGGGAAAAGTTGTTTTCAACATGACCATGTCGCTGGATGGTTTTGTCGCTGGCCCGAACGATGGCCCTGAGAATGGTCTGGGGGATGGCGGCGAGGCGCTCTTCAATTGGTACTTCAGCGGCGACACCGAGATTCCAATCTCGGATGGTAACATGGTGCTCAAGTTCTCACCGCAGAGCGCTGAAATCCTTAAGGAGGCATTCGAGAGATACGGGGCGGGCGTGTGGGGACGGAGAACCTTTGATATCGCCCAGGGCTGGGGCGGCCATCCCCCCGGATCACCTTGTTTTATTGTCACCCATACCGTCCCGCAGGAATGGGTCAAGGAAGGATCACCATTCGCCTTTGTAACTGATGGCGTTGAAAGTGCCATCCGCCAGGCAAAAAAGGCCGCCGGAGACAAGGATGTTGTTGTATGCACTGCGAGTATCCTGCAGCAATGCCTAAACGCTGGACTTATGGACGAAATACAGATCGACCTGGTGCCTGTTCTGCTTGGCGGAGGTGTCCGCTTATTCGATCATTTGGGCGCAGAGCCCATTGAACTGGAACGAACAAGGGTGGTCGAGGCCCCTGGTGTCACACATCTGATATACCGCGTCATAAGGTAAAGGAACAGCATTCGCACCGTGATACGGCGCGTTCACCACGTAACTTTTGGCAGCATGGCTACGGCTTGTCTCTTTAATTACTAAACGTTTGAAAATGATTTAAAGGCTAAATTCAAAGTTCGAGTTTAGATAATTATGCGGCACTCTGTAAGGTCCGCTGGAAAGGGAGGAGCGGGAAAATCGTGAGTTATCAGGCTACATCGTAACAATGATGGCAATTATTCGTTCATATGAGAGGCAGCCTCAGCAAGTCCAAATTAATGCATTCCACCTTGACGAATTAGAACGTATGTTCTATAATGGGGGCAAGTTCCGTAACTGATTGGTTACTTATTTCATGAGAAGAGATGTTTTCCAGGCAATTGCCGATCCCAATAGAAGAGCCATAATAGGTTTGTTAGCGGATCAAAAGCTCACCCTGAGCGGTGTAGCTGAACACTTTGATATCAGTCGGCCAGCTATCTCCAAGCATATCAAGATTCTTGCTCAATGCGGACTGGTGGTTGTCCATCGACAAGGTCGTGAAAGCTACTGCGAAGCTCGGTTAGAGAAACTGAATGAAGTCTCAGATTGGGTCGAGCAATACCGAAAATTATGGGAACAGCGCTTTGAACGCCTCGATGGGTATCTGAGCGAACTGCAAAAAAAGGAGAGAAAACATGGCGAAAAGTAACGATATCGCTGAACGCGGAAAACAAGATCTCATTATCATACATGTCTTCGATGCTCCACGTGAACTTGTTTGGAAGGCATGGACAGACCCGGAGCATTTCAAGCGCTGGTGGGGGCCAAAAGACTACACCTGTCCTTTCTGCGAGATGGATCTGCGCGTGGGAGGCAAATATCTTAACTGTATGCGCTCGCCCGAGGGTCGGGAATACTGGAGCACAGGTGTTTATCGCGAAATCAATCCAATGGAACGCATTGTCTTTACAGATTGTTTTGCTGACGCGCAGGGCAATGTGGTCCCTGCTGCCCAGTACGGCTTGAGTCCTGATTTTCCGCTCGAGATGCTGGTGGAAGTGACATTTGAAGAGCAGGATGGCAAAACGAAAATGACCCTGAAGCATAGGGGTATGCCAACTGGCCCCGACCATGAGGGCGCTCAGCAGGGCTGGAACGAATCCTTCGATAAGCTTGCTGAAAGCCTTAAGTAAAAAGGAGAAACTATTATGCCAGATAATAACAAAGATAGCGCTATCTCCTTCCTAAACCTGGCCGCCAGTGGGAAGGTTCGCGAGGCCTATTCGAAGTTTGTCGGTGCTGGGTTCAGGCACCACAATCCGTTTTTCGAAGGTTCAGCGGAAGCCCTTATGGCAGGGATGGAGGAGAACGCGCTCCAGAATCCAAACAGGGTCCTGGAGGTGAAGCGGGCGATTGCCGAAGGTGAACTCGTAGCTGTCCATTCCCACGTGCGGCAGAATCCTGAAGACCTCGGCGCGGCTGTCGTCCACATCTTTCGATTTGAGAATGGACGTATCGTGGAACTTTGGGATCTTGGGCAGCCACTGCCGGCGCAGTCGCCAAACCAGTATGGAATGTACTAACGGGATTGCTGACTGCGACAAGCTTGCACAAAGTAGAAAATTATCAAGGAGGATGAATGGCCAAAAATGACATCACGGTGGATGAGTTTGTGAAGACAAGGGTGATGCCGGAATTTCAGCCGATTGTTGAGATACTACGAAAGCTTTTGCATAAGTATGCTCCGGACGCCAAAGAAATCATGAGTTATGGCATACCCAACTACAAAGGGAATCGGGGGCTCGCAGTTATCAGTCCTGCAAAGACGCATATCACTCTTGCCATCTCCCGGGGTGCAGACTTCGAGGACAAATATGGCCTGCTGGAAGGTGTCGGAAAGGTGTCCAAAAATGTGCGGTTCAGAGACCTCAAGGATATCAACGAAGACGCGCTCCGCTACTACATCAAGCAGGCGCTGGAATTCGACAATAAATAATCTGGTCGCTTCATAGAAGGAGTAAAACGAAATGCAAAAAATCACCCCCTATCTGTGGTTTGATAATCAGGCCGAAGAGGCGATGAATTTTTATGTCTCGATCTTTAAGAATTCAAAGGTCTTGAGTGTTACTCCCGGACCGAATGGAATAGCCATGT
>DASWKT010000007.1:0-8925 GCA_036396515.1 Anaerolineales bacterium
AGGGATCATGCTGTGTTGTGTGGAGGATGGCAGGAATGTGGTGATCGATAATTTGATCGGAATCGGCCCCAGTGGAATTCCGCTCGGCAACGGCCAGGCAGGAATTACCATTGATCGCACGCGCTACAACATCGTCGGTCCAGGCAACACAATTGCCCACAACCTCGGGGACGGCATATCGTTCTGGGATGATACGCCCTATAACACCGTCACCCAGAACAGCATCCACGATCACAGCGGGCGAGGGATTGCGCAGGGCACTCCGCCACCGCCAGCGATCCTCAACTTCGATCTCCAGGCGGGCACGGTTTCTGGTACCGCCTGTGCAAACTGCACCGTAGAAATCTTCTCTGATAGTGGCGACGAGGGAGCAATTTACGAGGGACGGGTCGTGGCAGACGGCAATGGCGCGTTTATCTTTGAGAAGGGCGCGCCTCTTGCAGGACCCTTCCTGACTGCCACTGCCACAGACCCTGATGGGAATACAAGTGAGTTCTCACAGCCCAGTCAGTGAGCAGTCCGACTCTTAGCGCGCAATTAGGAAGAATACCAAACAAGGAGCATCGCCAATGGTCAAGCGAATGATTAACATAGTCCTTCGTCTTCTTGCCCTACTATTCAGTGGATTAGTTTCTGCTGTAATTGGCTTTATTATTGCCCCGGAATTCGTTTTCAATGGCAGGGCTATGCAGCCACTGACCCGATAGGTTTTGTTCTCGGTGCTCTGATAGGTTTGATCGCAAGTGCCGCGCTCTTATTTGGTCAGGGAACCAGGAAATGACTCTGAGTTCAAGCTAAGCGGATTCGCAAAGAGCATGTATTGAGGATGGATGCCTCAAACGATGAATAGGCTGATTTCTATTTTGCTTCCTGTGCTGCTCCAACATTTCCAACCCCCCAACCAAGCAGCACCAAAACTAATGCACCTGGAATTGTCAGAACGGGCTGCATCCATCCCCCGAAATTTAGCCCTGTAAGATATCCAAACAGTGTCGCAGCAAAATTATATAGGAAATAAAGGATGCCGAGTGCAACCAGAAGCAGCCCGAATGATTTGTTTCGCTTGAAGGGTTTATTGATCAAATATCTGACACCTGCATAGAATGCGAAAATCACCAATAGAACGCGCAGCAGTAAAGACACCACAAACCGTAGCAACAGGAATATATCTGTATCAGGATCAACGTTAAATAAAATGAGGACCGAAACAAAGCCACGATTTAACAACAGCAGGATCGTTGTGAGAATCAGTATCAATATTCCCAATGTTCGTGAATTCAATGAGCTATTAAGCATAATTTCCAAACTGATGGTATGCAAATATTATAACTTTGATTTCACCCTGTTCTGCTAGCACTGCCCGTGCCTGCCTGCAGGGTGGATATTTGCCAGCACATATGGCAAATGTTGAATTTGTACACTGGACGGATAGCACCCACTTTTATCTCTCACCAGCGGACTGCCTGTGTTACTCCGGGATAGGACCATTACAATTGATGCCCGGCGATGGAAAAAGCTCCACATCTGAATCAGGTAGATCGCGATTGCTTATTCCGTCGTGACGGCTTGATAATCCTGATGAGATTACTTGTTTATTTTTCGTCAATTCAGAGATAAAATATCTATGATCGTCCCACCCGTCAAAGGAGGTCATCATGTCTCCGGTCCCCGTTTTGTTTTACGTCGGCGGTGTGCCAATTTATTCGCACGGGTTTTTCCTGTTGTTTGGATTGTTGGCCGGGCTAGGCTGGGTTGTAATAGAAGCGCGGCGCAGGCGTTGGACGAAAGAAGAAGCCACACCGATCACGCTGGCGGCGTTTGTTGGGGGAATGATCGGCGCGAAAGTCTCGATCTTGTTCTTCAATGGATTTGAATATGCCCCTCTTGCATTAAACCTGTATGCCATGTTCGACCCGCGCATCGGGCCTGGATCGATCATTGGCGGTGTCGTGGGCGCTTACATCGGTGGCTATATTGCGAGCAAGGCCATCGGAAAAGAGAGCTGTTCCTGCGATGCATTCGCGCCCGCCATGGCACTGGCCACTGCGATTGGACGCATCGGTTGTTTCTTATCGTTTGAAGACGCGCTGGGCAAGCCGACAACATTGCCCTGGGGTGTGTATGTACCGGTTGAATATGGGGGCGGTTATCTGGCCCATCCCGCACCTTTGTACGACATGTTGTTCAACATGATCTGGTTTGGCGTGTTACTTGCCCTGCGCGATCACAGGTGGATGCAGAATGGCAACCTGCTCAAGTTTGGAGTTGCAGGCTACGCATTCTTCCGCTTCTTTGTGGAATTTGTGAGGAACAATCGTGTGCTGGCTTTAGGGCTGACAGGCCAACAGCTTGCAAGCGTAATATTGTTTGCGGCTATCGTGGTGTATTTTGTGATGAGCAGGCAGAGGCGTTCTACTCTTTCACCTGCAATGTAACAAGGGAACTGCAAAATGGCCGAACAACCAGAATCCGATAAGCCTGCTGAGGGGACTTCTAACAAGCCAAAAAAGCAACTGACGCGTAACGAAATAATAAGGGACTTTCTAATTGGCTTTGTGGGTTGGTGGATCATCAGTGGCCTGGTTTGGCTTGGCGTAACGAATGCCACCTTTACTCTTCCTTCTCGAATTTGGAATGAGCTTTTAGCACTTTTTGAACTCATTTTCTTGTTGCTCTTTTTCCTGACCCAATTGATTGCTCTGATCCTTCTCGCGTTCAGGCGAGGCTGGATTGCGCTGGGCATGCTCTCTGCCATCGCATTGAATCTTATGATCACATTATTCATTGGGCTGACGCAGAATGCCTTCTGCTTCGCCCCTTTCTTTGTTCCCCTGCGATAATCAGGAGAACGCAGGTTTCCCTTTCTTATTGACAACTCTGCATATCTAGACTCGTAGGAAATTGCTTGAAACTCACACGCAAAGAATATACTGATCCTGCCGAGAAGAAAAAGGATTTCTGGCGCGGAGTTGGCCTGTGGTTTGGGCTGAACATCCTTTTGGGACTATGCAACTGGGGTGCAAGCACGGCAATGAACAATATGGCTTATACTCCCAATGGCCCAAATACACAGCTCGTTGATATTTTGCCCTTAGTCAGTTTCATGCTGGGTTTCATCCCATTGCTGATCAACATCGGATTGATCGTCTTTTTCGCCTTCACACGCAGTCAAATCGCGCTGGGGATGTTGGCGGGATTTGGGATTGCTCTCTTGTTTTCCATCATTTTGGGCGTGATCCTTGCCGTGGCTTGCTTTGTGATCCTTCGTTCTGGCGGATTAATAAATTGACGCTTGCTTTTCAGGATGTCCAGGGGAGTCACAAACTTGACCCTTTGTAGATGATTGAAGCGTCTATCCGATTGGAGGCACTGGTGTCAACTCAATCAATGACAAAAGAAGATCGTAAGGAGATCTTCTGGGAACTCACAAAATCCATTTGCCCCGAGTGTCGTAGGGTGATCGATGCGCGCATCCTCTTGCGAGACGGCAAAGTCTTTCTCCGCAAATCGTGTGCGGAGCATGGACAGTTCGAAGCTCTGTTCTTCGGCGATGCGGATCTATATGTGAAGATCGCGCCTTATAACAAGCCGGGGACAATCCCATTGAAATTCGCCACAGAGATTCGCGATGGCTGTCCACTTGATTGTGGGTTGTGCCCCGATCATCAGCAGCATGCGTGCCTGGGATTGATCGAAGTGAACCAGGTCTGCAATCTTGACTGTCCATTATGCTTTGCCAATGCTGGCACGCACCTGGCCAAGGATGGGTTCCAGCTGACGTATGAGCAGGTGGAGTTCATGATCGACGCTTTCATCGCGGCGGAAGGTAACCCTGAAGTTTTGCAATTCTCTGGCGGAGAGCCAAGTCTGCATCCGCAGATCATTGAATTCATTGAGCTTGCAAATCGCAAGGGTATAAAGTATGTGATGCTAAATACGAACGGCATTCGCATTGCGCGCGACGACAAATTCCTGGATGCGCTGGCGAAAACCAGGGCACATATCTATCTGCAATTCGATGGCTTCGAGGCGCGCACGAATGAAATCCTGCGCGGCAAGCCTGAACTCGTGGAGATCAAACTCAAGGCGCTGGATAGACTTGCCGAGAAAGACCTGCGGGTCGTGCTGGTCGCGGCTGTGGAGCGCGGTGTCAACGAACATGAAGTGGGCCGGATCGTGGAATTTGGATTGAGCCATCCCGCGGTGCTTGGGGTTAATTTCCAGCCTGCTTTCCGCGCCCAGCGACACGTCCCCGGCGACCCGTTGACGCGCATGACTATCCCGGATGTGCTAAAGCAGCTCGAAGCCCAGACAAACGGCCTTCTGCGCCTCGACGATTTTGTGCCGGTCCCCTGCTGTATGCCGACCTGCAACTTCGTAACGTATGCCATGATCGACGGCGATACCGTCACACCGATCACGCGCATTCTTGACATTTCGAGTTATCTCAACTACATCAAGAATCGTACTCTGCCGGCGTTGAATGACGAACTTCTTACAACGCTTGAAAGACTATGGAGCAGCTCCGCAAAAGTCGGCTCGGATGAAGCCGCGCACGATATCACAAACATACTCGATGGGAAATCAATGGGGGGTAATGGGCACAGATCGATTGAGACGACGCGCGCCGGCCAGCGCTGTACCTCCTGCCATGCGCATTTACCTCTGAGTGAACACACTCCGCGTGATCTCGGCCGGCACGTCTTTATGATCAACACTCGCGACTTCATGGATCCGTGGACGTTCAACGTGAAGAACGCGATGAAATGCTGTGTTGAGTTTTTGGTCCCTGATGGGCGCATGATCCCGTTTTGCACATACAATACGGTGGGTTACCGCGAGCAAATCGCTGCAAGTATGAAGAACGACAATCCGGATCTACTGCAACCCCAGAGTTAAGACAAAGGAATTGTGGATTGTGATCTGGAGTCTGGACTACGTTCTTTCACCGCGCAGATGTTGGATGATAAATCATCTCCCCGGATGCCTCATGTTCTCCAGTAGCGCGATGATCGACTGTTGATCGTATTCCACCCGAAAGAATTTCACTTCATAACCATTTTCATCGGCTTCTATAACAGCATAGGATGCCCTGACGTCCCTGCCCAGAGGATTACTAACACTGCCCGGGTTTAGAATGTGCTGCGCGTCTACGAATATACTGAAAGGTCGATGCGGGACCCAACCATGTTCGAGCCGCAGATCTCTGTGCTGTTTTGCCCTAGCCGCCGGAAACTGCCTGGAAATACACCCAGAGAAACGTGGCCACAGCTCCAAGGATTAAGCCAAGGATCGCAAGCCCGAAGGCCGCTCGACTAGCTTTCGCTCCTGTGCGTCTGTCGATCAGCGCCCCGATGATACCACCCAGCATTCCCACGTAGGTCGCGACAACCCCAGTCAGTGCCAGGAGCCTATCAGCATCAACATTACTTCCGGTGCGGACAATTCCCACTCCGACCACGATATACAATAAGCCCAAGACTACGGCGAGGAGAACGCCGGGCAGCACATTGAAGTATGTGGCGAGCCATAGACCGGCGGCAAGGGAGGGAAGGAACCAGGTCATGCCCTGCAGCCAGCTTTTTACATATAACACGGCGCGCCGCCGGCCGACCATACCTTCGGGGAGCGGTTGGGCATCCGGCAAGGCAGCCATGCTCACGCCGCCTGAGGAGCCGATCCAGACCCGCCCCGCATCATCGATCACCAGCCCGAACACGCCGCTGCCTGCGATGCCGGAATTCTCCGGCGTCAGGGTTACCCATCTATTCCCGTCGGCAAAGTACACGCCGTCATAATTCCAGACCCAGGCCCGCCCTTGATCGTCCAGCCGAATCCCGAGCATGCGGCGGGAGCCTCCTGCGGAACAATCGGGAAAAGTCTTTTCAGCGATCAGGGTGCTCCACTCTCTGCTGTCATATCTAATTAGACCGCCACATCTCGTCACGACCCAGAGATGACCTTGCGGATCGAGTGCGGTCCCCGCCGCATGCTTTAGATCGTCACCCTGATCAGGAATGGGCTGCAATGTCTCTCCATCAAACACGCTGATCCCAGTTACGTCCGCTTTCGGGAACGCGCGATCAACGGCCGCCCAAATCCTCCCCTGGCCATCCGCATCAAAAGAGTTAAGATAGCTATCGATGCGTATTGGGTTTTTGAGAGATATGACATCGTCTGGGGAGACCAGAATTTCGATTATGGTATCAACCCTGTCATCACGGCTGACGATCCAGATCCGTCCGTTGCTGTCCACCTCCACTCGTATGATGGACTGATCGCCCAGCCCGAGCTCGGCACCGTCATACGTCTTCCAGACCCGCTCATCGAAGATATCCAGGCTCCCGCCGAACATCGAGACCGCCCATACTTTCCCATCCGGCCCTACAGCAAGATCCCAATAAGATCCATTGTAATTTGTCCACTCTGTGCCATCGAAGGAGTGCAAGCCCATCAAGCCGGAGCATGCACCTGTTGCCAGTATTCTTCCCGCCGGGTCGAGAATAAGGTCACCTTCTCCAGTCCCCACCAAGCCACACATGACACTGCCATCTTGGTGAAAATCCTGCAGGTATGTTGTCCACCCTTCTCCGCGCATCCTCTGATATATTTCCTCGTGGATTTCGATCAGGCGTGCCAGGATGGCTAAGAAGACCAGTACACCTCCGAAAAGGAATGCAAACCTCCTGAGCAGAATACGCCTCGTGGGCATCTCAAGCTCGTTCATTGGAGTGATGCTCGCGTTCACGCTCTTCAAGATCAAACCCCGAATGGACGATCACAGGTTTCGCAATCGGCATGGAGATCAATGCAAAGATCCCAATAGGCGCAAGGCTCCCCTGCATATTCAGAGCCTGTATTTTGATATAGCATTGTGAGTCCTTTGATCGAACTGCAAGGGCAAGCTGCTACATGCAATTTCTTACTCATTGAAACTTCGGTCAACAAATCCACACGTAACGCGCGATTTTCTATTGCAGCAATTTGCGCTCACTAATAATAGCACGATCCGGACCCTGTCGAGCGTAGCGAAAGTATTGCGACGTTTTCATCCTGGTATGCGGCATAGATGATGAAGGCTAACTTGGTCCCTCTTCATTACGCTTAGAACGACACATCGATGACGGATTTTGGTCACACGCAAAAGAATCAAACAACCGCAGCATAATCTAAGCAGCTTATAATAATCTGCTTAGAAAGAAAAGCCTACAGGTGACCAAGTTCGTCGGGCGAAAGCGCGAGCTCGCAGAATCAATCACATCCTCTCCCAACGCGGCGCGCAGTTTATCGTAGTCTACGGCCGCCGACGGGTGGGCAAGACCACTCTGCTCCTTAATTGGGCGGACCAGTCTGGCAGACCGTTCATATACTGGGTACTGGATTCTAGCAATTGACCATCCGCCCGATATCAGACTGGTAATTTCCGTATCCTTTTCTACGACAATGGTGGGATCCCAAAACATGGGGATCGCTCTCACCACATCCTTGGCAAGGATGGTTTAAGAGATACTGGTAAACAAATTCCCTACAACATCCTGCGGCATTGGACCATTTTAAGGATGGTTATGATTGAAAACCAGTTAAGTTAAAAGATAACTCCCGCCAGTGATGGCGGGAGTTGAGCCCCTTGGCATGGACTTGACAGTACCGCGCGCAAGAACCCTTCCAATATGACTAATATACACTAAAAAACTGTTCAGGGTGGAATCAACAAGTCCTGGCAGTGTCCAAAAGGATGGGCTAACCAGCAATTTCGCCACAGAGATTACTGAGTTCATTGAGAACAAAGGCAGAGCACTCAGTGGGCTCTGCGGCTAAGCCCACGAAATTGGACACTCCCATATATTACTGGATCTCAAGAAATGTTGTCAAGCATTTCCTTCCATAGCGAACTCAATCCTAATCGAGCTGCCCACTGCTCAATATAGTCCAGATCCAGTTCATTTTTCTTTGATTTAAGAATGGCTGCAATATCTCTTGAATGTTTCGATTGCTGGCTTAGTCCAAAGTACATGAGCTTATAAAGAATGAGATCCTCTGGCGAATGGATATACACCTTCCCAATGGGAGGACCATAATCCACCTGTTCACGTCGTTGAAATGCACTCCGTCGAAGTTCATCCCCTTCCCGCACTGGATACAAATCGGCTTTGAGACCACTGTACATATGGATGGCATTGATCGGGATATCTGCCCGGTCTTCCAGGATCGAATCCAGGATGATCTCGGCAGGAATGAGCATGTCTCTTTTCTTCAGTTCTTTGGACAATTTGTTGATAGATTTAATGGGGATTTTAACCACAAGATCCAGATCCTGAGTTGCTCGCGGTTCTCCCCACGCCCATTCTGCGATCGCGCCGCCAATCAGATATTCGACTCCAGCAGCATTTAGAGCTTCTATCACCAATTTGAGGAAACTGGCGATATCCAAGGGTTGATTCTTCATAGTCTATAAGCTCGCTGCAATGCCATGCGATTTGCCTCAATGAGTGACAATTGCGGGTTTTCCTGGCGAATTCGGTAAGCCACCGCCTTGCGAGCTGTATCGCTGATGGAACATCCCTGGTAAAAGCGTTCCGCAAAGGATAACTTGCGGTAAATGTCGATTTGGCGCTGATCTACTTCAGCTGCGCTGCTTTTCAACACATCATTGATTTCCGATGACAAAGCCGGTTGCCCATCCAGGTAATATCCGGGTTGCTGCTTCTTTCGGCTGAATAGCAATCGATACCCAGCAGCGTCAAATGCCTGTTTCACGATACGAAAATCGCGATAAAAAGTGTCCTGCCAGGCAGATGCTCCGAAGCAGCCTCTTCCCAATCGAAGTTCAACCCTGGCAATGAGTTGGGCACGCGTGAGATAACGTTCATTCCAGAGGATCTCCAGCAAGGCAACGCGTCGGGCAGTGGTGATATCACGTCGGAT
>DASWKT010000008.1:0-3346 GCA_036396515.1 Anaerolineales bacterium
CATTCGATTGAGCAATAGTCTTTTCACCGGAGCGCCATGTGGAGAGAGCATTGCCCAAATCAGCAGAATTGGCGTAAATGGCCTTCTCACCCAGGCGCTGCGCCGAGAGCGCACTGCTCGAATCGATAGCACTTGCGTAAACGGCTTTTTCACCCGCCTGATAGGCTGATAACGCCTCGCTCAATCCAGCCGGAGCTACATACATGACCTTTTCGCCCCTCAGGAATTGGACATACGCATTCTGGCTGCCAGTCACGGGAATGACGGCGGGCTGAGGAGCAGCAATGGATGGAACGACAGCAAGGGTCAAGAAAACAGCAAGCGTGATCGCCAAAGCAGTAATGATATACAGGTTGGAATTGCGGGTATTGGATAAAACGGTAAACATTTTGGTCTCCTCGATTGGGGGAATATTGTGTTCCCAATCTATGACACCAGTTTATCCAGTCCCCATCCCCCAGCGTGTATGCACGCGTGGATCGAGCGTGTTTTTTATCGTGTTTTAACAAATTGCTTTTCGGCTGAATCTCCCCATATGGGCCATCATCTCTTCTTTTGCTCGGATTCTTTCAGCGCGAATTCTATGGTTTCCTCAAGGGTCAACGGCTTGCCCTTGGACCAGAATTTATTGAGAGTTTTCTCATCCAGTTTCGCCCGGAGGAGAGCGAGATTGCGTTCATATTCCATTCTATCCACATGCAGAAGTCGGATGCCCATCGCGGAAAGTTGGGCTTCGATAGCCGCCATGAGTTTGGCTCCTCGCTCTAACTTTCCCTGCGCCATTGCAATGGCCGCGAAGCCAGCCACGCATGACATTACGCCTCGCGGATCACCTACTTCCTGATTTAGGTTCAGGCTTTGTTTGCATAGCAGGGTTGCATTTTGATAGTCACCCTCCCGCCAAGACAGATGCGCCAGACGACGAATCGAATACGCCAGAAAGTTGATGTCTCCAGGTTCGCGTAGAATCGAGACCGTTTCTTCATAGAGAGAACGAGCCCATTCTGCTTCATAATAATTCAAAGCCACATCTCCCAAAAAAATGATGGTCCAGGCGGCCCCTGTTCTTCCCTCGGGGCCCATCGCGCGCCAAATCTCCACACTCTGTTCTAATAACGCTCTGGCCTCCTGATAATTTCCATTAATGCTTTCGAGCAAGCCCAGGTTGCGAAGAGCGGTGGCAGTATTCCATGGATCACCGAGCTTTCGGCCAATGCTCAACGCCTCCTCAAGCTCTGGACGTCTATCTACGGGCGACACATCTGCCCAATACATAAATCCAATCCCATTAAGCGCCTTTGCACGTGCTAAAGTGGGTTCCCTGCCTTCCGGACGCGCAAGAGCCTGTTGAACTCGATCATGCCAATCAGAGGCAAGAAGTCCATGGGAAAACCAGAAATACACAAGAGCGCCTGCGATCCGCAGTGCCAAATCTGCTTTTCCACTGTTTGTCGCCCAATCCATGGCAGCCCGAATATTGTCGATCTCCAAATCCAGTCGCGTAAACCAGGCCGCCGCTACATTCGTAAATAAATTCGGTTCAAATTTTTCAGCCAGATCCAGATAAGATCCCAAATGTCGGTTGCGGATGGCAGGCGCCTCACCAAGCTCTATTAGCTTTTCAAGTGCATACTGGCGGATCGTTTCTAATAGGCGGTAGCGCGTTTTCTCAGTTGTATATGTCTGATCCACGATGACAAGTGACTTATCCACCAATCGCCCAAGGGCATCAAGGATATCATTTCGCTTCAATTCCCCTGAACTACATACTGTTTCCGCGCCCTCCAATGTGAATCCACCCACAAATACCGAAAGACGACGAAACAAGAGCCGCTCCGACTCCGTGAGCAGATCATAACTCCAGTCGATCGTAGCTCGCAAAGTCTGATGACGCGGGATCGCTGTGCGACTGCCTGCCGTGAGCAAAGAGAAACGATCATCCAGGCGTGAGGCAATTTCGTCAACCGACAGTACTTTGATACGCGCCGCAGCCAACTCAATCGCCAATGGAATACCATCGAGACGGCGGCAGATTTGAACAATAGATGATGCATTTCTTTCATCCATCGCAAAACCAGATTTGGCATTGCTCGCGCGCTCATCAAACAATTCAATGCTTGCAAATTCCTGAAGCGCCTTGGGTGAAAGTGGACCTTGCATTTCAGGTAATGGCAGAGAAGGGACCTGCCATGTCGTCTCATTGAAAAGGCCGAGGGCCTCGATACTGGTCGCTAGTATTCTTAACTTTGGACATGTCGCTAATAATTGCTCCACATACTGCGCGCAAGCTTTGATTAGGTGCTCACAATTATCCATCACCAGTAAAACATCTTTGGGTTTGAGAAAGGTCTTGAGCGTTTCGATCAATGGTTCATTCGATACTTCGCGTACATTAAGCGACTGAGCAATCTCCTGTGGAATTAGATTCTCGTCCGACAAGCCAACCAAACCCACCCAGAACACGCCATCCTTGAATTTCTTGATTGAGTCATTCGCGGTTTGAATGGCTAAACGGGTTTTGCCCACACCACCTGGACCGGTTAATGTCAACAAGCGTGAAGAAGATAGTAATTTCGCAATTTCTTTTAATTCCTTCTGTCGTCCGATAAAACTCGTCAGCGGAACTGGAATATTTGAAGAAGCTTCTTTCACAACCGGCTTGCTCGTTACCAATATGGTCTTTGGAGTCTCTTTACCGGATTTAAGATTCTTGTACAACTCTTTCGTCTGCTCAGAAGGTTCCATACCAAACTCGCGCAAAGATTTGACACAGCGCTCATACGTTGCGGCGACTTTGGACATATCCCCTTTCGCTGCATGTGCAGACATCAAGGCGCGGTAGGCGGGTTCCGGCTTTTGACCAAGCTTGATCCAGCGTTCACCCCAATCCAAAATATCCAGCCAGCGTTCTTCTTCCTGCAATAACGACATCAAGCGCGCCATGTGATGCTCGAAAATGGAATTCAGATGCTCGCGCTCCAGAACGATCCATTCATCATGGAAGCCCGGTAATAGTTCTCCTTGATATTCTGAAAGCACCGCGATCAATTCATCAGAAGACGCGTTCTCACCTACATGCTCCAAGGCAGCCGCGTCGAGCCAGTAATCTGATGATGCTTCGAACTTAATGGTTAGATCATCGGCATGCAGGAATCGAGTTGAAGAGACTGATTCGAGCGCTTTACGAACTCGCCACAAGGCATGGCGAAGATTATCCCTTGCTGTCTCCTCTAACGAGTCAGGCCATAACAACCCCGCTAGTTTTTCGCGGCGATGGGCAGTCCCTGCGTTTAAGATCAAATAAGAAAACAATGATTGCGCGGGGCGCGAAGTGATGGTAATGGGC
>DASWKT010000009.1:0-5908 GCA_036396515.1 Anaerolineales bacterium
CCAAGCAGGATGCCGATGAGCTGAATATTGCTGAATTGAGCCAGTGTGGGGACAGCTTGTGCAACTTCACCAATGAGGGAGCGGCGCATGAGTTCGAGCCAGTAGGTGATGGGCATCGCGAAACCAATCGGGCGAAGCCACGCGGGAAGGACCTCGAGAGGAAAAATCGCGCCGCTGAAAAGATACAGCGCGCCCGCGACTGCTTCACCGATCATGAAAAAGTGATGGGCGACCATGAGCGTGACGCTGGCGAGGATCAGCCCCATCATGGCAAGCATGGTGACACCGATGAGGAGGGATATAAAGAACAATCCCCAGTTGACCCGCGTAAGGTCGAGCGGAAGATGAAGGAATAACGCGCCTGTGCCAAGCGTGATGATCACCGCCACCGTGCCGATAAGGAAACGCGACACGCCGCGTCCCAGCCAGTAAAATGGAATGCTGATCGGGGCGATATACATATATTTGAGGGTCTTGTAATGTTCGCGGTCATCAATCACCGCCCATGAGATGCCTGCCATCACCGCGCCGACGTAGATGTAGAACGCGTTGCCGAGGTAAATGTAAGGGAACAGCGGCGAATCGTAATTCCCGCCTGTGATGATGCTGTACATCACGACGAGGATGGCGGCGCCCGCCAGAGGCTTGATGATAACGTAGATGGCGAAGAGGACCGGGTCGGTCCAGTTCGATTCGACCTGCCAGCCAAGCCACGTTGCCATTTTGAATGAACGAGCGGTTTCGGATCGGTTCATAATGTCTCCTTCCGGATTACGCCTCACGTAGTATGTAATTAACGACGACTTTCGGTGATTCGTCCCTCACGGATGGCGAGTCTTTCCATGTAATCGAGCAGCAGCTTTGCTCCTGTGAGGAACACCACGCACAACACGATCAACACCGCGATTTCGATGGTCACGGTCAGGAAGCCAAGCGCCGCGCCGGAGGGGAAGATCAACTGACGCATCGCATCCAGCCCAAGCGTGAGCGGAATGAACGACGCGACCGCAGCCACCCAGAAGTTGAACGACTTGATCGGGAAATAAAATCCTGAAACGAGGTAAATCGGTTCCTGCGCGAGGTTGGAGAGGTGCCACGCCTCGCGGCCGAGGAGCAGGAACAATGATGCCATCATCATGCCCATTCCGTACAACGCAGTCATCGCGAGCATGAACACCAGCAGTACTTGAGTGAAACTTGTGACCGAGTACTGCACATGGAACATCAGTGAACCAAGGATGATGATCGCAATTGCGCGCAAAGCGGTCGCCACCAATCCGCCTACTGCCATGCCGAGCAGGATCGCCATCAGTGAATTTGGCGCCATGATGTACAACGAGAGGTTGCCCTGTTCCTTTTCCCAATACAACTGGCTGGACATGCTCCACAGCACATTCATCCAAAACGCGGTCATCGCGCCGCCTACCACCACAAAGCCGACGTATTCTTCAGGCGCACCGATGGCGCGATATACATAAACATACGCGGCTACTGCCAGCATGGGCAGGAATACATCAAAGAACAACCAGGATTTCTCGCGTTGCATTCCCACAACGCGCGGGTAGGAACGCGCCAGGATCGTTTTCAGGAACAACTTCCAGCCTGCTGCCTTTTCGGAAGCGGATAAAGCCAGCGCATCATTTGCTTTCATTTGGCGTCTCCTCTTTTTCCACCTCTTCCATCCTTTGGCCAACCAGTTCCATAAAGACATCTTCAAGAGTAGGCTCGCGTTTGCTCAACCGCATGACCTTGATATCCCTCTGCGTAAGCATATTGATGACACTCGCCAATGCTGATTCCTCCACAAGAGCAATTTCCAGTTTCGCGCCTCCCTCGATCTCGGTCAGGGCTGCTTTTCGGACCTCCGACAGGCTCTCGATCGTTGGATGCGTCAGTCCATTGAGCCGACTCGTCTCGATCTCGAAGATCGCATCGCGTTGCAAGTTGCGCTTGAGGTTGGCGGGAGTATCGCAGGCCAGTACTCGCCCTTTGTTGATGATCGCCACGCGGTCGCATAGTTCTTCGGCCTCGACCATGTAATGTGTGGTGAGCAGTAACGTGCGAGACTTGTTCGCGTCCAGCCAGCCGCGGATCAGCTTGCGGACATCGCGTGACGCGCCCACATCCAATCCCAGAGTTGGTTCGTCAAGAAAGAGCACCGCCGGGTCGGTGAGAAAGCCGCGCACGATGTTCATCTTTTGGCGCAAACCAGTGGAGAGATCCGACGACTTGGTATGAATGCGATCTTCCAGCCCCACCATTTTGAGCAATTCGACTATTCGTTCATTCGCTTCCTTGGAGGGGAGACCATAGAACTGCGAGAACATCCACAGATTTTCGCGCACGGTCAACAAACCATAGCCCGAGGATTCTCCTCCCGACACCATGTTGATGAGAGGTCGAACCAGGTTCGGGTTTTGGATCACGTCGTGTCCAGCAACACGCGCCCAGCCTGAGGTCGGCGCGAGAAGCGTGGTGAGGATCTTGATCAGGGTGGTTTTGCCCGCGCCGTTCGGTCCGAGGAGTCCGAACAGTTCACCGCGTTCCACTGTCAAGTTGACTTCTTCAAGCGCGATCAATTCTTTGCGTATCCTGCTTTCCTTTTTGTTGCCTCGGATCTTGTAGACGCGCCCGAGATCCTTCGTTTCAATCGCGTAGGTCGACATTCTTCTCCTGTTGAGCCCTCAGTTCTCTTGTAAATACTTGGAAAATTTGTTCTATTATATCGTAATTTGATAAAGTGACAATCACTTTGAAGCGGGTTTTACACAAACCAGGCGGCAAAATAAGGCACTATCCCCTCTGCTGATTGCCTTTGCAACTTTGTAAGATGTCGGACAAACGTAGGGTAATCGTAGGTTCTACGTCAAGCACGATTGAGTCCCTTATGATAAATTTGAGACGTAAGGTGATTTCTCTTCTCCTCCTTTCGCAAGAGAGCCGCGGTCGGCGTCCGCGGTTCTCGCATTTAATAGGCACTGCGCCGATATTTTAGCCCGGGTCTCGTTTCCAGTTAGTTCATCATAAAGCTCGGAAGTACTGCACGAAGCAGTAAGGGGACAATGGCATTATAATAATTGCGTTATCCAATCTTGTGAGGATGCTATGACGATACAAATAACAATTATCGGTCTCGGACAAATCGGTTCATCGATTGGGCTGGCTTTGAAGGCACACAATGTCAACGTGCACCTCATGGGACATGACAGGGATCCACAGGTTGCAAAGGAAGCGCAGAAGGTGGGGGCTGTGGATGAGATTAAGCATAATCTTCCTGCTTCGGTAAGGGATGCAAAAATAGTGATTCTTGCCTTGCCGCTAGGGGGGATCCGCGAGACTCTGGAAGTCATTGTTCCTGATTTGCAGGAGGGAGTATTGATCTTGGAAACCGCTCCAGCAAAGGCGACAGTTGCCGCGTGGGCAAAAGAGCTTGTTCCTGAGGGATGTTTTTACATCGGGCTCACCCCCGCCATCAACCCTGAATATTTGCATGGCACGGAATACGGCCTAAAAGCCGCCCGGGCTGATTTGTTTGAGAAAGCCTTGATCGCGATCAATGCTCCACAGGGAACGCCGGGCGACGTGTTCGAGCTTGCTGCAGAACTGGTTACTTTGCTGGGTTCTCTACCTTTGTTCATGGATACTGAGGAAGCCGACGGAATATTTGCGGCATTGCACACTCTTCCACAACTTGCGGCCGCGGCTCTTTTGGATGCAACGGTGGATAAGCCCGGATGGCAGGATGCGCGCAAACTTGCCGGGCGTCCATTTGCAGCAGTGACTGCGGGGATTGCTTATCATGACGATGTCACTTCCCTGCGTGAATCTGCAATCGAAAACCGGGAAAATGTAGTCCGACTGCTCAATACCTATATCTCGTCGCTGATCAACCTGCGCGATGAGATTGATGCAATTGATCGTGATGCCCTTGCCGCGCGCTTGGAAGATTCACGACAGCGACGCATTCGCTGGTTTGACGAGCGGGTTGCCGCTGACTGGTTGAACAGGGAAGCACAGCCAGTAGATGCTCCATCCTTTGGCAACCGCATGAACCAGATGCTCTTTGGCTCTGCGTTCAGAAATCGTCAAAAACAACGCAAATGATGAACTGTTATTGCTACATCGTTGAGTGCGCGGATGGTACCTATTACACAGGCTGGGCGGTTAATCCTGAGAAGCGTGTCGCTGTACACAACCAGGGACGCGGCGCGCGTTATACCAGAACGCGCAGGCCTGTCACGTTGGTATACATCGAGGAATTGCCAGATCGAACGTCTGCGATGAAGAGGGAAATCGCCATCAAGAAGATGGAACGGGGGAGGAAAAAGAAGCTGATTAAGGAAAGTGGTCCGTTATACAAGTAGAAAAAGATGCACATGCAAAAAACTGGAGGTCACAAACCTCCAGTTTTTATATCGGAATTTCCCACATGTTTATATATGTACTTGTCTAGTACCCCTACTCCGTAAACAGTGGCAAATGCCCAAGCGAAATAATGTGCATCCATTGAGCGCGGTCGCCCTCGGTCAGGATGGCGGCTTCCCTGGCAACGCTGGCGCCTGCCTTCTCAAGGATCATGTGCATGCCTTGCAAGGTAGAGCCTGTGCTGATGACATCATCCAGAATAACAACCTTTTTGCCCTGGATTAATTCGCGGTCCTTTTCATCCAAAATCAATATTTGCGGCTGACCCGTTGTAATGGAAAGCGTCTCTGCTTTGAGCGCGTCACCCATATATGGCTTGTATGTCTTGCGCAATATCACATAAGGCTTTTTTGTTTCAACCGACAATGCGTGCGCCAGCGGGATGGATTTTGCTTCCGCAGTCACCAGTACGTCATATTCAGTATCTTCTAGTTTCTTGCTCAATTCCTTCGCGCAGGCCTGGACGAGTTCCGTATCCCCCAGAATATTGAGAATAGCGATTCTCAAGCCGGGCTTGATCTCAAACAGACGCAGGTCGCGCTTCAAGCCAGCAATTTCAATGGCATATGTTTCGTATTGGGACATGCTTTCCGCTCCTTATTAACCTGGCTCAAGCCATCTCGCTCTAACCGCCGTCCCGGCGGGATGCTGCCCTGAGCCAGTGATGATCAGGTCAAGATTTCTCGTGCGTAGTTTATCATAATTCAATTTATAATATTCGTACTTCCACCTTTAGCCTTTATCTCCATAATATGCTCCCCGACCTCCGCCTCAACGATCATCTGCGACTTCGCAAACAACATCCATGTGGTTCCTATGAATGGACAGTCACGCGTCTCGGTGCGGATATCGGGCTTGAATGCAAAGGCTGTGGGCGGCGCGTCATGCTCACGCGTCGCGAACTTGCAAAGAGACTTAAAGCCAATCTTACAGAACACAAAGATGAACAACATAATTCCTAGAAAACCTCGCGTCGTCTTTTATTTTTCCGATACAGGCGGTGGACATCGCTCCGCGGCCGAAGCCATCATCGAAGCTATCCATCTCGAATACAACAACAAAGTGACCACGGAAATGGTGGACTTCTTCAAAGAATATGCGCCGCGTCCGTTCAACTACGCGGCAGAGATGTACCCCTATATGGTCAAAGCTCCGCAATTGTGGAGCGCAAGTTTCCATGCTACCGATGGACGCGCCCGTGCCCGCGTCCTGACCGCAACCATGTGGCCGATCGCGCGCCAGGCTGCACGCGCGCTGGTTCGCAGCCATCCCGCCGATCTGATCGTTACCGTCCACCCCTGGGCGAACACGTTTGCACTCAAAGCCCTTGGCATTGATCGCCCGCCCTTCATCAATGTCGTTACCGATATGGTAACCACCCATGCCCTCTGGTACGATAACCGCGCTGACCTCATCCTTGTTCCCACTGAAACCGCGCGCAGGCGCGCCATCAAATGCAAAATATCTCCCGAAAAAGTCCGTG
>DASWKT010000010.1:0-4515 GCA_036396515.1 Anaerolineales bacterium
AAATACCAAATGCCGATGCGTGTCATTCCAACTTGTTGGCAGAGTTCACTGACCAGCGTCTTCGGATTTTTCATCGCCAACAAGACTTGTCCTCGCCGCGCAACGCGTTGCGCAGTACGACCGTCGCCAAGTAATAGTTTAAGTTCATGCTGGTCAGGCTGTGACAGCTTAATGGTTCTTGGTTGGCGTCGCCTCATACCTGACTCCTTGAAAGAGTTTGTATGAGCAAGTATATGGTTTATTAAGGTGCCACGACTATGTTAAATTACTTACCGAACATACCACTAGGTTATCGCGAACCCGCGCCTGAAGCCGATTGAACTATTCCTGGGAGTCAAACTGACTGAGGCCCTCTTTCACCTTCGCCCTAAAGCAATATTGCGTTTGATTCTTGGAAAAGACAAGCGCTATCTAAAAATCATGCGGCAGTCAATATTGGCCGGGATCAGAGTAGTGCTTGCAGAGATCTTCGAGTTTTTCTGGAGAACCAAATTTTCTCCGCAGGGCAGTTTGAAATATTTGCCAAATTCAATTTCTAAGTAGTTAACAAAAAGTTCTTTGACAAACGTATAATCCGGTCATTGGCTTTCAAAAAGACAGGAGTTAGCCAAATGACGGAACTCATTCTCAGTGCTCAAGAACGGACTCTCTTGCAAGATCTCATTGTTCGCACCTCAGATGCGCGTATCCTGCGCCGAGCCTACGCTCTCTTGTGGAGCGATGAAGGCGAGAGCTTTCCTGAAATTGCCGACCAGTTGAAGGTAAGCCGACAAACGGTCTACAACTGGGTCGAACGTTTTTATGAGCGTGCCGATGGCGACATGATGACCCGTCTGGCCGATGCTCAACGCAGTGGCCGACCGAAGACGGCGCTGGGGATCATTGACCCGCTGATCGAAACGGTCATCGATAGTGATCCCCGCGAACAGGGTTACCGTGCCACGGTTTGGACTGCGCCGTTGCTCATGAGCTACTTGGCAAATGTTCATCACCTGACTGTTTCCTGTCAAAGTGTTCGCCTGGCAATTGCTCGACTACGAATCCGTTGGAAACGGCCTCGCCATACCTTGGCCCTTCGCTCGGCGACTTGGCACCAAGCAAAAGGGGGCTAAAACATGGTCTTTTTATGCGAGAACGGACGGTTCTGCTGATGCTAGATGAAACTATTATTACCGAGACTCCTCCGCTCTATAGTTGTTACGCTCGGATCGGTGAACAAAAGTGTATTCCGATTAGCGGCGGTCATGCCCGGCGAGTGATTCACGGCGCGATCAATATTGGCACTGGCGATATGACCTTGCTGATTACCAAAGTTTGGGATCAGAATACGCACCAAGGATTTCTCCAGATGATCCGCAGCCATTGGCGGGGTTGGCAGATTATTCTGTTTGAAGATCGTGGCTCGCCACATACGGCACAGGCTAGTCGCGTCTTGGCCGCAGCTCTGAACGTTCAACTGCGTTTTCTGCCGCGAGCTACTCCGGAGCTCAATGCGATGGATCAACTCTGGCGACAAACCAAACGGCAAAGCCTGGCGGACACCCCGACCCGTTCGATTGATGAATCGGCTATGACCCTCTGCCAATACATTATTGACTTGAGCCCACAGGAACGCTTGCGCAAAGCAGGTGTCCTTTCTGGCAATTTCTGGCTGACGCAGTAATATCATCTTGTCAAAGAACTTTCTGTAAGTTACTTAGTCTTCCTATTGTAGAAAATTCGTAGATCCTGCGAAAAGATCTACTACTTCATAAACTTCTGAATCCGCATGCCGGTAGCGACTTCTCCGGTATACAACGTGTCATCCGAGCTCAGGGCAATAGCATGCGGCCAAACGAACTGCCTTGGTCCTTCGCCACCAGGATTTAGTTTCGAAATCCGGCCCAGGTTGGTTTCATCCGGTTGTTTTCTCTAAACTACGTTCTCCGCGACCTGCTCACCATATCCCAACAATGCCTTGACCATCTCCTGCGTCCTGCCCTCTGCGTACACTCGTAACACAGGTTCTGTGCCTGATGGACGAATGAGCAGCCATGAGTCGTCGGACATGATATATTTCACGCCATCGCGCTGGCCGATTTCGGCGACCTTCTCGCTTCCTATCTCAGCCGGGGCCTGTTTCGTGAGAAATTCTGTCATCTCAGCCTTGGCCACCGGGCGACTCAGCCGCAAGTCCCTGCGCTCGTAAAAGGCTGGGCCAACATCGTTAAGCAACTCTTCCACCAGATCATGTAGCGTTTTGCCCGATTCAGCAATCATCTCCACAAGGAGCAACCCCATAATAGGACCATCGCCTTCCGGGATGTGACCCTTGAATGAAATGCCACCCGACTCTTCGCCGCCGATCAAAACATCTTCGGTCATCATGTAATCCGCGATATGGTTGAAGCCAACCGGTGTTTCATGGAGTGTGAGACCATATCGTTTTGCCAGGCGGTCGATCATGCGCGTCGTGGAGACTGTCCGCACGACCGCGCCTGTCCAGCCGCGCTTTTCAAAGAGGTATTTCAGCGAAAGAGCCATGATCTTATGCGGGTCAACAAATGCGCCGCGCTCATCCATCGCGCCGATCCGGTCGGCATCGCCATCCGTCACAACGCCGAAATTTCCCATACCCGAACTGACAGCGGAGGCCAGCGCGCCGAGATATTTTGAGATCGGTTCGGGATGCACCCCGCCAAAGCCGGGATTCATCTCACCCCGGATTTCCGCGATCTCACAGCCTGTCCCCTGTAAAAATGATTTGATGACGCCGCGTCCCGAGCCATACATTGCATCCACGACGAAGCGCTGAGGGTTATCCGCGATCACTTCTGTTTTGATCAGGGTCTGTAAATGTTCGAAATAGGCGGGCAATGGATTGAACTTCTGGATCAAATTTGCTTCGCGCGCCTTCTTATAATCCATCAGGTTGGGGCCGCGCGCCTGCTGTTCGTTATCGGTGATATAGACTTCCACGCGGCGGCATTGTTCGGGTAATGCTGACCCACCGAAGGCGCCTTTGAGCTTGAGTCCGTTATAGCGCGGCGCGTTGTGCGAGGCCGTGATCATCACACCCGCAATGGCATTCTGATTTTTGACCGCGTAGGAGATGGCGGGAGTCGGCGCGTCCGACTGGGCGAGCAGGACAGTGAATCCGTTTGCTGCCAGGACGCGGGCGACCTCCCCCGCAAATCTGTCTGACAGAAAGCGTGTATCGAACCCTACAATGATCTTTTTCGGGTCCGGGGCCTGGTGGTTGCCGTTCCCGGATTTGTCCCAATGATCAGACATGACCGCGTCTGCAATGGCCTGTGTGACAATGCGCAGGTTGCCAAATGTAAATGTATCTGAGATGACGGCTCTCCAGCCGTCAGTTCCAAAGTGAATGGGCATAATGATTCCTTTACGAAATTGATTTCTGTTTTGCTCAAACTACTCTATTATGTCACCCTGAGGGTGCAGTTGGTCGACACGCAAGCGTCGAGACCAGGCAACCGAAGGGTCTCACTCATTGCATAGGAGATTCTTCGCTGCGCTCAGAATGACAGTGAGCTAAGGCGTAGGCGAAGGCTGCCAATCTGCAACCGGGGTGGCAGTTTGTAAGACCGTCTGGATCATCCATCCCTCCACGCGCACATCGTTGACGGTGGTAAACACATGCACCCAGATCACACCGTTCACATCCTGCAAGTCATTCGGCACAATGGTAACCACGGAACCGTTACCAAGTGTCGCTACTACGATGCCACCCGGTTCCTCACGGATGAACGCGCCGCCGCCCTCAGAGGCACGGATGAACGCAAGGATGGGGGTTGGCTCGGCAGTGACTGTAGCTGTTGATGTTTCAGTAGGAGGCAGGGTGACCTGCGAGGGAGTGGCCCTCGGAGTGCGGGCTGGCGTGCCGGTGGCAACGCCAATGATGGCAGTTGCCTGCTCGGGTTTGGGTGATCCTGTGCTGGTGGCAAATGGCGCGGGGGTGGAGTTCGTCAATATGGTGGTAGCAGGCACAGGCGTGATCAAACCTGCCTGCTCCATTGTCCATTTTGCAGCGCCCATGAGCGAGGCCAATCCCGCGATGAGAACGATGAATATAAGTCCTGTAAAGACAAATCCGCCAGCTGATTTAGGATAGAACCGCAGGAAGAAAAGCGTGATCAGGCCAAACAAGGTCGCCCAAGCAAGGTGAACAAGGAAGACGAGCGCACCCTGGGGCCAGAGCTCACTCACCCCGCTGCCCAGGCCAAAGCCTGCCGCGCTCAACGGCAGAAAAAATTCATAGGCAAGCAGCGCACTTGGGAGATACGGGCGGTTCTCCGAACGCACGAATGAAATTGTGATGAGGATTGCACCAATGGTGAGGACGATCAAGTCGGGCCACCATAAGCGGCTATGGATAAAGGCTTCATTGAAATTTAGGGGTTGAAAATTGCGTGAGGCAAGGCCCGCCAGCGACCCGCTGATAAAGATGAGAGCTGAACTGACGAGGAGTGCTGTGAGGGTCTGCACAAAGAGGCGCGGTGCGCCGGCCACGAT
>DASWKT010000011.1:0-3227 GCA_036396515.1 Anaerolineales bacterium
AACAGGCGCATGAACTGATCGATCAGCGGATTTTTGCGGGTATGAGTGCCGTTGATGTTCAAGTCTGTCCAGGCGTAACGCATGGGTGTGTAGGTGTAGGAGACATGCCGCGCGCCGTTGTAACGGTGCACGCCGTGTGCCACCGCATAACTGAAGGACACAATGCGGTCGTAGTCCCGCAGGTCGAAGCTTCCAATTGCGGAGGTCATCAGAGGCAGGAATAAGCGATGATGTCTGTGGACGAGCGGGAGCGCATCCAGGTAGGACGTCCTGATGTCCCGGTCCGTGAGAGGCGTGTTGAGAAAAGCGGCCTTGTTGTAGATGAGCGTAAACACATCCGCACACGGGTATTGCTCCAGTGCGGTGAATAGTACTTTCTCTCCACCGCCGAGGCCAGGGAGGGCATCAATCACGAAAGCTGTGCGCGGTTCAGATTTCATCTAATGTGTTCCAGATCAATTCGGCGGTTTTTTGCCATGAAAAGGACTGTGCATGTGCCAATCCTTTTTCTTTGAAGGATAAGCGAAGGGCCTCGTCGCTTAAGCATTGTCTCATGGAAGATGACAGAGACTCTTCGCGGCGTTTACCCTGAGCCACACTTGCACCTGACGCACACCTGCCCCGGGCGTGGTCTCTGACCATGCCGGGGAGTGCAGGTGAGTCGAAGGGCTCAGAGTGACATCTTAATCTAAAAATTAGCCCGGCGTCAGCAACGGTTTCAGGCAACGCACCTCCATTCGAAACGATCACAGGTGTTCCACACGCCATCGCTTCGAGGGCAGGCAGGCCAAAGCCTTCCTCAAAAGACGGCAGTACAAACAAGGTTGCATCCGCATATAAGCCTGGCAGGGTTTCATCGTCAACGTAGCCAAGAAAGCGGACACGTTCAACAGTATGTGACAGTTCCACAGATCTAAATACACGTCCGCCTGTACCTGCAATAAGAAGCCATGTATCCTTGAAATCATCTTTTATTTCATGCCATGCCTGCAATAATGTTCCCAGGTTTTTGCGCGGTTCGATGGAGCCAACAAACAGGACGTAACACTCCGGTACATCATGGGTGTTCTGTTTTGCGCCGGGATGGAAGACAGAACGATCCACGCCGTTGGGAGTTACGATCACGTCCTTGATTTCGAATCGGCTCATGATTTTTCGTTTCACATATTCCGACGGCGTAAAGACCTGTCGAACGCGTTTTACAAGTATCGGCAGGAACAAACGATACCACAAGGCAAAACTCGTTCGAAACCATTCCGGATGCTCAAGCGGACTCAAGTCATGGACTGTTAAGGCCTGATCCCGAAGGATCAGCGGGCCTGTGTTTGCCGGTGACCATAAGATGGATCGCGGATTTATGTTGCGCGGCAGAATGAATTGCTCCCAGACGTGACCCACGACTCCATTTAAGGCGCGGGCGGGTCTTTCTACCCGATACCGGTCCCCGATACATCGGAGGATTTCACGCCCGTGCCTTTCCACGCCGGTGACGCGACGTGTGAGGAACCGTCCATTGACGACCACCTGAAGACCGGCATTACGCGTCATTGTGGATTACCTGTCCTGCCCACAGACCGAGCATCAGTCCAAGCATGATGCGGCCTGGAGCGAGAGTCCATAGGTAATGGTCGAAGAGACCGATGACGCCAAGCCCTGCCATGGTTGCGCCTGCAAGGATCGCATTCGGGTTCTGTGTCCCGTATAAATGATAGGCAAATGAAACTGTCAGCGCAGCCATCAGGAGTAAACCAGGGATGCCAAGTTCAGCACCGGCAAGCAGAAAAATATTATGCACAGGTTCAATCACATATCCTTCACCGGCACGCCGCGCAAGCTGGATGATAAACGAGCCAATGCCGGCTCCGGTGAGCGGCTGGGCGCGGATCATTTCCCTCGCTTCCTGGCTCAACCAGGCCCGCCCGATAAAGGAGAATTCCTCAGAGTGGGATGTGGTGTTGACGGTGCGCGCCGCGACCAATGCGCGATACGGGAAAAGCGTAAGCGCAAAACTCAACGCGCTGAGGCTGAGAAGCATGACGAGGCGCTTGCGGTCGAAGTATTTCGATTTTCCGATCAAAACGAGGCTGAAAAGGATCAGTGCCAGCCAGGCGGCGCGTGAGAAGGTGATGGCGAGCAGCGCTATGCCCGGGATAAGAAACAGCAGCGCGAGATAGCCTGGCTTCCTATGCATAAGAAACAAGCTTGCAGGCCCAAGCAATGAGACAAACGCAAACCCGGCAAGAATGTTGGGATGCGGCAATGTCCCATAGGCGCGCAGAATTCTCAGTCCATCTGGCAATTCCACAACGCTCGCGCCGCGCGTAGATGGGTCGAGCAGACCGGGCCAAACCGCATCGAGTGGTGCAACAAAGGCTGTGGATTGTGAAGCAAACCCGATGAAGCCTGTTATGATTTGGATAATCAATGCTGCGCAAAAACTAAACATGGCCGGTTTCCAGGCGTCCCTCCAATCGCGCAGGGATAGGATGAGCAAAAATACAAGCCAAAAATGCAAAGCTATGTAAAGCGATGTGCGCCAGTCTGATGACCAGAGAATGCTCAAAGAGGAAAGAAGAAAGAGGATAGATGTCATTGCGAGGAGCGATTTTTGCGACGAAGCAATCTCCACCTGTCTGAGGGGATTGCTTCGTCGCCGCTGCGCGGCTCCTCGCAATGACAAAATCAACCAAAGAAGGACAGCTAACAAGACGAGTGCGTCGCTTAGAAAGAACAGAGCATGATCGTAAATGTAATACACGCGCTTGTGCGAGAAATCTCCAAGCGTGCGGTAATACCAGAAGCACAGACTGATCGGGATCAGCCCGACAAGAAATGCATGGATGCTGCGCAGGGCTTTTTCCGCTCGGAGTGGCCAAATGCGGAGTGAACCTAGTGCTACAGTTGTTATAAAGGATAGAATTGGAAGTGTTCCCCAGGAGAAGGAAGCCAATGGATTTATGCCTGGCGGTTGAGAAGGCTTGGGTGGCATCGCCTGTGGGTTTTCCCAGACTTGAACGCCGCTTTCGAGAGTGGTGATTTTCGTCCAGCCGTTCCTCTTCAAAACAGGGATATATTGCCGCACATTGACGAATCCCCAACGAACTCCATGGTCGCCGGCTTTTTGCAGGATTGGGTCAAGCGCAGAGAGTCCATTCGTGAGCCAGAAAGCTGTGTCTATCTGACCAATACCGCTCGTGCGGAGTTCGGGAAGCTCCCGCGCCGTGTGG
>DASWKT010000012.1:0-13563 GCA_036396515.1 Anaerolineales bacterium
TACAGGTCGTACTGTGAGCGCGGCATCCGGGCCGGGGACATGGACCAGGCTGAGGCGGAGATGGAAGCGGATTCGCTGTTCGACGTCAACTTTGAACAGATCGGCGAGATCGCGTTTTAGATGTCATTGCGAGCGCAGCGAAGCAATCTCATCATCCCAAAGGGGATTGCTTCGTCGTGGCGCGAGGCGCCGCTCCTCGCAATGACACTACTTTATGTAAATCCCCAAGTGAGTCCCTACAGGTCGCTCGCGGCCGGGGATGTAATTATCAATAGGAGAATTCAGAATCACCGGTTCGCCATCCTTCCCTTCGATGACCATCGTCGAAGAGCCACCTCCATCGAGACTCATCCCAATATACACACCCTGCTGGATAAGCAATTCGGCCAAGCCAGTAAATGTTGCTCCTGCACTGTAGAAGGGCTGGCGGCCATCAACGACGACCATATAGAAATAACGTCCGTTTCGATTGATCCCTATCGCAGTACGTGGATGGATTTGCTCATCATCCAAATCGAGAGCAATTTCTCCTTTTAGCACAAGCATACGGTCACCAGAGATTGCGTTGTACACGTTGTTCGGCCTGTTGTTGAACGATAAGGCGTTTTTGCGGCTGATAAAAAGAGTAGGTTCGACTCTCGCCGTATCATCACCATTCCAATAAACATCCCCGTTCGATGCGGTAACACCTGATGGTGCAATGGGATCTCCTACACGTGGATAATAGTCTGCAGGACTACGCGACCACCAGGGAGCGAATCCACCACCATTGATTGCGATCTGCAGATTGAATTCATCAAGGAATTGAGATGTGGTCCGCGCTTTTAATGGATTCTCGCCCTCCGTGTCTGGTGGCGTGACAAGGAATTCGATCCCTTTTACTTTTGTGTCGATGACTAGCACATGTGCGATCATTGGGCGGGGGATCCATTGAACCACGCGCCGATAGGTCACGCCTTCATATAATTGCTGTTTCATGGGAATTGGCGCAGGTCTGCCGCGGGCATAGAAAAGATAACCTCCAATACATAGGCTGACTGCGATTATTGAACCAATGATGGTCCCTGCCAATTTTTTAGTTTTCATGGGAGGAATTCTAACTTGAACCAATCGTTCCAAAGTTAATAAAAAATAAGGGCAGATTGACATCTGCCCTTCTCAAGCAATGTTCTCAATCCTTGCTACAATGCTTGGCCGCCGGTACCGCTGCGCGGCATCCCCGAAGGGGGGATGGCGGCTAGAACAAGTTTCATACTACCAATTCCTGCTCTGCCTGGCGCATAGTTTTAAAAGATTCAATGGCGACTTCGAGCATGGACCTGTCGGGTTCGCGGGTCGTCAGGGATTGCAGGGCAAGATTCGGCTTGATGAGGAGACGCACGAGGGGCGAATCCAGGTGGTTGGCTGTCCAGCGGATGTATTCCACAGCAATCCCGGCAAGCACAGGGATCAGGAGGATGCGGCTGGCAAGTCTCCAAAAAATCGAAAGCGGCCCAAGTGCCGTGAAGACCAGAATGGAAATCAGCACGAGCGTCAGCAGGAACGCCGTGCCGCAGCGCGCATGTTCGATCGGGAATTTTGCGACATTTTCAGGTGTAAGTTCTGCACCCGCTTCATAGGCATTGATGGTCTTATGTTCCGCGCCATGATAGCCAAAAAGACGTTTGACATCCGGCATAAAACCGATTGCCCAGATATAACCCACCAGCAGGACCAAACGAATGACACCCTCGAGCAGATTATTCAGCCATGCGCTCCAGCCAAGATAATGTTCGGCCAGCCCGCCCACGCCTGCCGGAAGCAGGAAGAACAGTCCAATACCGATGGCCAGCGACAAGCCCAGCGTGAGATAGAGGGCGGGCCCTTCGAGTTTTTCATCTTCGCCTGTTTGCGTGTTCGCGGAAAGGGTCAGCGCGCGCATGCCCAACCCGAGGGCGTCCCACAGCAGAATCACACCGCGCAGGAATGGGATCTTCGTAATGCGCGAACGATAGACCGCTGCGAGATTTTCTTTGTGAAGGACAATGTTACCGTCGGGCGCACGCATGGCAATGGCAAAAGCCTTTCGACCACGCATCATGACGCCTTCGATCACGGCTTGTCCACCGTAGGTGATAATTCGATCTTCCATAAAATCAGGTTCCCAGGTTGTAAAAGAAATGTATGAACGCCTCAATGCCTTTCTGCCACGTCGGCAGATGCAGATGCTCGTTTGGAGAATGGACGTTGTCACTTGGCAAACCCATACCCACCAAAACAGACTCAACCCCGCAAATCTGCTGCAACATCGCCACCGCCCCAATGGAGCCGCCTTCACGTCGATATAACGGACGCACACTCCACACGGCTTCCATTGCATCGTGCATGGCTTTTACACCGGCATTATTCAGGTCTGCAATTGCGAATGGACTGCCCGTCAGTTTTTTGACTTCCCAATTAACCGTCTTTGGCGCGTTCTCTTCCATGAAGCGTATCATTTGAATTTCCACTTCGCTATCTGTCTGATCAGGGACGAGCCGGCATGAGATCTTCGCCATGGCTTTGGCGGGAAGAACTGTCTTTGAGCCGGGACCTGTCCAGCCCGAAAGCAATCCGTTGACCTCAAGAGTCGGACGTGCGCCAGTTCGTTCGGCGGAGATATAACCTTCCTCGCCCCATAATGCCGGGACGCCTGTCTCCACTAAATAATGGGCATCATCATTTGGAAGGCGCGCGAAGTCGGCGTGTTCCTGCTCAGTGACCGGACGAACGCTATCGTAAAATCCAGGCAGCGTAATGCGTCCCTTTTCATCGTGCATCTTTGTGATCAGTTCAGCCAAAGCCTGGGCCGGGTTATGGACGGCACCGCCATACAGGCCGGAGTGCAAATCTGCCTTAGGGCCAGACACATGAACTTCAAAATAGGCAAGGCCGCGTAGGCCATAAGTAATGGTCGGCATGTCAATGCCGATCATGCCTGCATCGGGATTGAGTGAAACATCCGCTTTGAATCTCTTGGCGTGCTTTTTGAGGAAGGGTTCCAGATTCTTTGAACCAATTTCCTCTTCACCTTCCAAAAGGAATTTCAAATTGACAGGCATCTCGCCGCTCTTTATCACGGATTCAATGGCGTTGAAAGTTGCCAGCACCTGCCCCTTCATATCGGAAGAGCCACGGCCATACAAAAGATCACCGCGCACCTGCGGCTCGAATGGGCCGGTCTCCCATAACTCCAGCGGATCCGCTGGCTGAACGTCATAATGACCATAGACCAACACGGTCGGCGCGCCGGGGTTTTTGATGTAATCACCATATACCACGGGGTGCCCTCCATCCGTGGGCATGACCTCCACATTTTCAATGCCAAGACCTTTCAGGTGATTCGCCATCCATTCGGCGGCGCGCAGAACTTCGTTATTGTATTCTGCATCCGTGGAAATGGACGGGATTTTGAGGATCTCGATCAGCTCATTCAGGAAACGTTCACGATTCTGATGTGCATAGTCGAGTGCTTTGGGCAGGTTGCTCATGAGTCCTCTTTCATAATATGACAGTCACTTTTGTGTAGCACTCCTGAAGCACAGGATGCTAAGTGGCTGTCATCACCATTTATGGTGTAAGTGTAGGAGTTTCTGCCGGCTCCAAGGCGCGGCGAGTTAACAAATACCAGTTCGCGAAGGTTGCGAGCCGGTCGCTCGGGTCATATAAGGACGCGACCTGCACACCCTCCACCTGGGCATCCACGCCATAGGAATACACAGGAGCAAACAGTGGGAGAGCAGGCAATTCCTTTGCGAATACCACTTGGAAATTTCGATAGAGGCGTGTACGCAGGGTGTAATCTGCCGTGACACGCGCCTGTTCAAGATATTCACTGGCGGGGCGGTTATCCCATTGAGAATAGTTCTGTCCGCCTGTTGCTTCGGCCTGATGCCAGAACGGATATGGATCGGGGTCTGGTGTGCGTGAAATGTCCAGGTCAACAAGAGCGGCTTGATAGTCGCGCGAGGCGAGAAAGTCAGCAGCAAGCTGGTCGTATGGCACGGCTTGCAAATCCACGCGGACACCGATCAGGGCCCATTCTTCCTCGATCGTCTGCGCGATCTGGGTATGAACCGTGTCATCGGGATGCAGCATGGTAAAGACCAAAGGATTGCCCTCTTTGGCGCGCACATCGCCGCCTTCTGCCGGGATGACATACCCTTCGCCCTTGAGTATATTAATAGCCTCATCGGGATTGTACTCAAAATGCTCGATGCCATCGTGATAAGCCCAGGATCCTGGCAGGATCGGTCCATCGGTAATGACGGCCTGTCCATGCATAAACGTGTTGATGATATAGGGACGATTCAACCCGAGCATCAGGGCATGCCGGACTTTGGCATCCTGCAGGAATGCGACCTCAGGCTTGTTTAAGTTGAACAGCACAAAGCTAATCTGTGGCAGGCGACTGGTATAGACCGAGAGATTCGGCTCTTCCAATGCGGCGCTCAACATCTCAGACGTGATCTGGCTCACGGACAACACATCGCCCTGCTGATAGGCATCAAACGCGGCCGCAGAAGTCGGATAATAACGGAACACCACCTGTTCGATGAATGGAGATGTCCCATAGTAATTCGTGGAGAGAGTCAACACCACGCCCGTAATCTGGCCACTCTCCAGGATCAGATGATCGAACCTATATGGCCCACTTCCAACCGGGTTGATGTTGAAATCCGCGTCTGCCATCTCACCGGGCGGGACCGACTCTAGCAAATGCTTTGGCAGGACGCCGAAGGTCAGATAGTCAATGAAGGGAACATAGGGCTCAGGCAGCGTCAGTTTGAAATTCTTTTCGTCCAATTTGGTAACTTCAATCTTTTCCCATAGGTCTTTGATATCCTGAGGGTAGAGCGAGCCAGCACTTTTCATCATTTCAATGCTGAAGATGACATCATCACTCGTGACAGGCTCCCCGTCATGCCAGAATGCATTCGGTCGAATCGTGAAGTTATAGATTGTTCCATCTGGCGCCATGCCCCATGCTTGGGCAAGGTCTGGTTGAGGCAGGCCTCGTTCATCGAAGCGGAAAAGCCCGCTAAAGAGCAAGCGGTTGACATCGCGATCGGCCGAGTTGTTCCAGTCCAACAGCGGGTTGAGGCGCCCCAGCGAACCGACCAATCCTTCCGTGTAAACACCGCCCTGCTCGGGCTGGGGAAGGATCGGACCGCTTATAGTAGGGGATTGCTGGCTGAATAACAACACAGCTACGATGCCCAATGTCACCAGAACAACGAGGATCTGCCAGCGTAATTGTCTCATAGGCAAAAAGAAAGGCACGTCTCTCACCGCGGGATCAAGCCGCGTGGATCGAACGGCCCATCTGGAAAGGACTTTTATTTAGCCCGAAATAATAAGCAGCGTTATGACCAACCCAAAGAAAACAACGCTCAGGATGATGGTGACCCAAAACAACGTGCGCTCCACGCCGCGGCGGGCAGTGAAGATACTGCCGGTATCAGCCCCGGTCAGTCCACCCAGGCCTGCGCCTTTGCTCTGGATAATGACACTGAGAACTAGCAAGACCGAGATTATAATCAACGCGATATTTAGATAGGTAATCATTGACAACGAGCCTCCTTTTAAGCGGAGACATTATACCTGCTAGGGAGAAGAACCGTCAACTTGAGGACTCATGCACGAAATCGTCGTGAATTTACACATGCATACCCGCTACTCGGATGGGAGCGGAACACACAAAGATATCGCGCAAGCTGCCATTAAAACGGGCCTGGATACCGTCATCGTGACGGATCATAACGTACTCGTTCAGGGCCTGGAAGGATACTACCGCGTCGGACCCAACCGCGTCCTGCTCCTGGTGGGACAGGAGATCCATGACCAGGACCGCGTCCCGCAAAAGAACCACCTTTTGGTGCTCAACGCGAATCGGGATCTTGCCACGCTGGCAGATGACCCTCAGGCATTGATCAACGGAGTCGCCGAAGCAGGCGGCTTATCTTTTATTGCTCACCCGCGCGACCCCGCAGCCCCGGCCTTTAAAGAAACAGACATCTCGTGGGAAGCCTGGGAGGTGCAAGGCTACACGGGCATCGAGCTCTGGAATGGGTTGAGCGAACTCAAGACCCTTGTCCCGACCAAACTGCATGGCGCGTTCTATGCCTATTTTCCTCAATTTATCGGGCACAGTCCGATCTTTGAAACACTACAACGCTGGGACGAACTTCTCATCAGCGGGCAACGCATCGTTGCCATTGGCGGCTCGGATGCACATGCCATGCACATGAGCATGGGCCCCTTGCACCGAGTCGTCTTTCCTTATCAATTTCATTTCCGTACGGTCAACACACATGCTTTCATTCCGAAGCCATTAACCGGAGACGTCCCTACTGACAAAAAGATGATTTACGATGCCCTCGCGGCAGGGCGCTGCTTTGTGGGCTACGACTTACCCGCCTCCACGCGCGGCTTCCGCTTTACAGGTCGCGGACGTGAGAAAACTGTCATCATGGGTGAGGAACTCCCGGCCAAAGGCGGCGTGACTTTACAAGCGCACCTGCCGGAGCCTGCCGAGATCCGCATGCTCAGAGACGGGAAATTGATCGGAAAATGGAAAGAATCCTATGCCTCCACACACATCGCGACCGAACCGGGCGTCTATCGCGTGGAGGCCTGGCGCAATTATCTTGGCCGCAAACGCGGCTGGATCTTTAGCAATCCGATTTATGTGAGATAACTCTCTTAACCACAAAGGACACTAAGGACGCGAAGGGGAAAGGCCCTAAAGTCAAAAAATCCTTAGTGCACCTTGTGTCCTTCGTGTTTAATAAACCTTATGTGCACTTTCCCCTACCACCGCATGGTCATCATCGGCACGACCAGTTCAGGAAAATCCACGCTTGCCGAACGACTCGCGAAACGGTTGGATATGGATTTCATTGAACTCGATGCCTTGCACTGGGAACCAGGCTGGCAGGAAGCCCCTCTTGAAGTTTTTCGGGGACGCGTCGAAGCCGCCCTTCGGCAAGCCGAACGATGGGTCGTGGCAGGGAATTATCACGTTGTGCGCGATCTGGTCTGGCCCAAAGCGGAAGCCGTGATCTGGCTGGATTACTCGCTGTGGCGGATCTTCTGGCAACTCACGCGTCGCACCTTCGCGCGCTGGTGGACTGAGGAATTGCTGTGGGGTACAAATAGAGAACCTCTTTGGGCGCATCTCAAATTCTGGTCGAAAGAGTCACTATACAATTGGTTATTCAAAACTTATTGGAGAAGAAAATACGAAATCCCGATGTTACTGTCCCAGCCAGAGCATCAACATTTGAAATTAATACGATTTACGCATCCGAGAGAAACGGATGAATGGCTGGAAAGACTTTAGAAAAGTGTCGTTTGAGTGGTATGGGAATATACTTTATACAAAGCCAATGATAAGGAGATTGTGCCATTATGAGCAAGCAAACAACTCCAGCAGAAGCCAAACATGTCCGCCAGATCGAGGTCTTCGCCGAAGCCATCACGATTAAACAATGGAAAAAGCAAGTCGTTGCCGGTCAGCGAGGACAAAAGCAGTTTACATTTCTCAGCGATGAAGGCTCGTACATGCCCGGAGGAGAGGGAACCGCGCCTACGCCCCTGACATACTTTGTCGCGGGAGTGGCGCTCTGACTACTGTCTCAGGTGTCGCAGGTTGCGGCAAAGAAAAAACTAACCCTTCGCAATGAGAGCGTGAAGGTATGGGCTCATTTTCGTGAAGAAGGCTCGGTCCTCCAGGACACGCAAAAAGGGATGTGCGAGGAATTCACTATTGAACTCTCCATCGATGGTGACGAACAATCTGAAGAAATCGTCAAGCTGGTACGCCTTGCTCATCGCATGTGTTTTACGGAGTCTGCCCTCTCTAACAAGGTTAAGCTAACATCAAGCCATCTATTCAACGGTCAACTGCTTGAGACAGATTAGTCGACCATTCAGCGGACTAAAGTCGTGCCTCAGTTCGTGGAAGTCCGTTAAAGCGGACTCTGTTGCGCGAGCTCGAAGAGCTTCCATGTATTGAGCGGGTGGCTTCAGCCCAGCAAACAAATGGCTGGAAAATCTTTGAATGTTATTTTGAACGATAGAATTGGTATATGACAGCCACCCAATTAAAATTAGGATTTGAAGATATCGAGGAAATTCAGAAGGAAAAGAAGCCTGATTCTTCCAATGGCCGCGCCAACAAACTAGACCCACAAGACCGCGCTTTCCACGATTGGTATCGGTTTGTACTGTCCTTTCCGCCGCGTTTGGTAAAAGATTACATCAAGAAATTCAAGTTGAATCAAAAAAGCGTTGTACTCGATCCGTTCTGTGGGACGGGTACAACGTTGGTTGAAGCAAGGTTCGCAGGCATGAAAGCAGTGGGGCTGAAAGGCAATCCATTTCCACAATTTGCGTCATCTGCGAAAACAGATTGGGATTTGGATTGCGATGTAATAAAATCACACACAGCAAATTGCGAAGGAAGTGTTGGCAGTTTTGAAGTCACAGGGAATAGACGATAATTTTTCCTTTAGTAACTACAAAGATTTAGAACTGAAAACACTCGAACCTAAAGCTGAAAAACTTATCCTGACTAATTCGATCAGTCCGCTTCCACTGCATAAAACACTGGTTTTGTTTGAATGTCTGAAAAAATTCGAAGGTGAGCACTTCTATCGTCACGCTCTGTTGGCCTTGGAAAATGCGCTGGTTTTCAAAATTAGCAATTTGCATTTCGGGCCAGAAGTGGGAGTAAAGAACCCTAAAGAGGATGTGCCTGTCGTTTCTAATTGGCTGTTGGAAATCGAAAAAAAAGGCAAACGATCTGCGGCAAGTTAAGGGCAAATCATTTCCTGAGGCAAATATCTACTTGGCTGACGCACGTAGTTTCGATGCCATTGCGCCAAATTCGATTGATGCAGTGATTACATCACCGCCTTATCCAAACGAAAAAGATTACACGCGGACGACGCGGCTTTGGAAAAGATTCCGGGTTTGAAAGACTATACTCCAGAGCCGCGAAACTGTATTTTGGTGGCATGGCAAAACACCTGTGGGACCTTCGCCCGGGAGCGCAACTTGCTTATGTCGTTGGCGACCAGGCTTCTTATCTGCGAGTGATGATACGGACAGGCCAGATTTTAGGAGACATTGCCCAAAAATTAGGATACGAACTCGTTAGCATTGATTTATTTCGTACCCGGCTGGCAACAGCTACAAAGGAACAACTTCGTGAGGAAGTCCTCATTCTCCGTTGGAAAGGATGATTCATGGAACACAAAGTGCCAAATCGTTACACCAAAATCCTTGAAAACATCTTTGCAAAGCACTATAAAAAGGCACAACTGAGATAGAGTTCGATCGATCAGAGATTAATCAAGTTGCAGATGAGCCGGGAATCGTACTGCCGAAGAATTTAGGCTATGTCTTGTACTCGTTCAGATATCGAACGCTTTTGCCAAAATCCATTACTTCAAAAACTCCAAAGGGTTATGAATGGATAGTCAGGCCAGCAGGTAAAGGGAGATACAAACTCGTAGTTGCAAAACCATCAGTATTTGCACCTTCAAGCATTCTGGTAGAGACCAAAATCCCCGACGCAACGCCAGGGGTTATCATCAGTTATTCATTGAATGACGAACAATCTCTATTAGCAAAACTTCGATACAACCGTTTGATAGACATTTTCACTAGCTTAACTTGTTATTCACTACAGAATCATCTCCGCACCACATTACGCGGCGGCTCACAAATTGAGACAGATGAAATCTAAGTGGGGCTTGACAAGCGCGGAGTGCATTATGTGATTCCTGTTCAGACAAAGAGCGGCAGAGATAAAATTGGTGTCGTGCAAATTGAGCAGGATGTTGAAATGTGCGCGCTCAAATTTCCGGGATTAATTTGCCGGGCGATTGCGGCACAATATATGGATCAGAACTTGATAGCACTTTTTGAGTTTGAGCAAACAAATGAGGGAATCAAAGTTTCTTCTGAAAAACATTACAGGCTGGTGAAATCGGATGAATTATCGCCCGATGAACTACAAAGTTATTTTGTTAGGGGAGAGTAAACGCTTCAAAGTCAAATAGTTGTTAATACTTCCTCAACCCGATCACCAACCTCGTCAATCCCAGCGCGGCGAGCAGGATTAAGGCTGCTGCCACCTCAAACGCAAGCCTGTTAATACGGATAAATAAACTCAATAACGCAATCCCAAGTCCCAGCGCGGCGATAATTCCCACGCGTTCTAAATGACGACGCTCCATGCCTTCAGTATCGTCCATCGGTGCAGCGTAGCTCAATCGTCTCGCAAAATCGGAGAGGTCCCAGGCCAGCAAGCCGCCGAGTGCGCCCAGCAACATCCATATCGCGGGGAACTCGCGCCACACTCCGTATGCAGCGGCGATGATCGTTATCAGTAATCCTACCGAAGACAACCAGTACCACTTCCGCCAGTGTGCCGCGAGCCACAAAGCTCCCAAAAACCCGAACCAGGGTGCGGGTTCAGTGGGCCCATTTGCGAATACCCGATTGCCAGCGAGCCTGTTCCTAAAATAACGCTCAATACCAACGCAATAATGGTCATAATTCCTCAAGCTCTTTAGCACGGAGACACCGAGACACGGAGTTTTGATTAATCGTTTTTCTCGGTGTCTTTGCGCAGCATACTCGAAGAGTGCTGTAACTTAGTAGTTAGCCCGTGTATTATCTGCCAACCGCGCGTAACCAGGCTGGCGGATGACTCAACTTGCGTTTGACAACCATATCAAACGGCTCAGCCACATTCCAATCCAGCACCTGAATGCTCGCGCGCTGGATTTTTTGCAATAAAAGTGTGCGCTCCATTTGTATTACGCGTGCGGCCAAGTCTACAGCCGGTTCCTTGGGCAAATAAGAAAGCTCGAATTTTACAGGGTCAGGGCTGACGACCAGCACCTGATAACCCTGTGCGCGTATCTGCACAAGGGGCATTAGGTCATCATTCGTTAATGGTGAAACCAAAATGATCTGTGATTCAGTGGGGAACAAGCGCGTTGGCAAATTCTCCAGAACCGAAAACACCTGACTTCCACCTGGCTTTGCGTGGGCCAATGAATGTAAAATACGTTCACGTTGCACCTTGCCATATCCAGGAAATGTCCATCGCAAATACGACGCATATACTAGCAGACCCACGCGATTCCCCTGGATTAACAAAGCGTCTGCAAGCGCGGCCACGGCGTGCACTGAGTGCTCAAACAAGGAATAGCCGCGTGCGAATTCATTCGTGCGCAAACGACCATCGAGCACAATGCCGATATCTGCCACGCGCTCCTGCTGAAATTCATTGGAATACAACGCCTCAGCATGACGCGCGCTGGCTCGCCAGTTGATTGCGCGGGTGGGATCACCTGGTTGATATTCGCGTACGCTGAAAAACTCCGTCCCCGTACCCCCTGCACGCGCTGGAATCGTACCCGCATAGACACGCGTCCGTCGCGGGCGGATGGCAACGTGGCGCAGACGCATCACAAGGGGGAAGACGAATAACTGTCCTTTCGTATCAACCCGGACTTTACGGCTGGTCACCGCTAAATGATCGTTAACCTGCGCCTCAATTTTTTCGAATCCGTATCCCCCACGCGGGCCTGAAACCGTATACGTGAAAGTGTAGGAGCCGCCCATCGGAAGCCTCAGCAGGTGCCGGCTGAATCCGGAGCGGATCGTCAAACCCTCGGGCACTCTGTCTTCAAGAAAAACTTCTTCCAGTTGAGAGCCGCGATTCGTAATCGCTACGGTCACAATCACATCTGCATTGGGTGATGTCCGCTCTGTGCTCAAGTGCCGCGTCGATTCAAGTTTTATCTCATCCGGCCCTCTCAAAAAACCGGCAAGGAGATATACGACAAAGGGCAAAGCCAGTGTGAGCAGTTCACCGCGCACTGTGAAAATGCCAGCGAGCAAAAGGCAGTAAACAATAAGGCTTAGGAGAAGTGGGCGAGGCATGGGATCTCCCTCTCTCAGTTTGAGAGAGAGTTATTTCACCACAGGTACAGGCGTCTTCGACAGCGAGTCTTGGATCACATCGCCAGTGACCTGACTTGCCATCCAGTATTCGGGCTGAAGGATCACACGATGAGCAAGCACCGGGACCGCATAACGCTTAATATCATCGGGGGTGATGTAATCGCGTCCCTGCAGCGCGGCATTGGCGCGCGCTATCTTGAGGAACGCCAGCGAACCGCGCGGGCTGGCGCCAACCGCGACCCGTCGATCAGCGCGAGTTGCCTGAACCAATGCCGCGATATACCCTTCGAGATCTCCATCCACATGAATAGTTTCGACCGCGTCGCGCATCTCTAGTATTTGTGCGGCTTTCGTGATCTGGCGCAGAGCCACCTCATCCTGTTTTCTCTCGCGTCGGCGGCGCAAGATTAATTTCTCTTCTTCCATGTTTGGATACCCAACGGTAAGCTTCAACATGAAGCGATCAAGCTGTGCTTCGGGCAACGGGAACGTGCCTTCATATTCAATTGGGTTCTGAGTGGCAAGGACAAGGAAGGGCTCGGGCAAGGGCAAGGGTTCGCCTTCAATCGTCACCTGTCCTTCCTGCATGGCTTCCAGCAAAGCGGACTGCGTTTTTGGCGAAGCGCGGTTGATCTCATCTGCAAGGACGATATTTGCAAAGAGCGGACCTTTACGAAGTTCGAAACTGTTCTTTGTGCGATTGAAAATATACCCACCTGTAATGTCACCGGGCAATAGATCAGGCGTGAACTGGATGCGCTTGAAATCCAGGCCAAGCGCCGTTGCAAAACTGCGCGCAACAAGCGTTTTCCCCAGGCCAGGAAAATCCTCGAGCAAAATATGTCCGCCCGCCAGAACGGAGGCCATCATCATTTCAAGCAGGCCGCGTTTACCCACCACCGCGCGCTCAACTTCCGCAATGATTTGTCTGCTCAGCGATGAAACTTGCAGGATTTCTGTCACGTTATTCTCCATAGTTATCGGCGCGATTCATCAATTTGAGATTCAAGAAAATCAACAGCCTGGTTGATATCAAGATCAAGGGGTGTTTTTGCGGGCGGCGCAAAGAACCTGCGCGGGTTCGGAAAATCTGCGAACGAACGATGTAATCCTGATTGAAGGTAATTTTGCAGGTCTGCGGTGGGATGCCAATCAGGTCCTGTGAGCGGCTCAAAGACCGAGCGTGACTTTCCGCTGCTGCGTTGCAGAAGGATTTGATAAGCCAGTCTTCCCAAACGATTTGCAATGAGCCACTTGAAATAGGTGCCAGTACTGGATTTGTTTAACCATCCTGCAAGGGCTTGTACTTGTCCAATTGCTGGCTTCGAGCTGGTTGGTACTCGTCCAGGGGCGCGCAGCTGAGGAGCCAGGCTCTTCGCAAATATTAATAAGACGAGAACCGCAAGAATCACCCACCATATCCCCTGGGATAGGGAACGATACAACAAACCCAACACCCACAACACATAGGCGATGGGGACGACGATGGCAGCGTGGACCGTCTCACGCAGCGGGAAAGCCAGCAAAGTTGCAACTACAATCGCACCCGCCAGA
>DASWKT010000013.1:0-4728 GCA_036396515.1 Anaerolineales bacterium
TCCGCGCGGCATGGCAGCAGATTTCATTCGCTGGGCAAATAAACAAAACACTCCAATTCTTTCTCTCGATACCCCATCTGGCCTGGAGGCGACTACTGGTGTGGCATACGAACCCACCATTCGCGCGACTACTACAATGACCCTGGCGTTGCCTAAACAAGGGTTGTTGAACCCCGAAGTAAAATCTCATGTTGGTGAACTGTATCTCGCAGACATCGGCGTTCCACCCGAACTCTATTTGACCATGGGTATTAAAGTGTCAGGCTTGTTTGATCGTGAAGAATTGATTCATGTGGCTTAAAAGATGAAACCATAAATGTCGGAACCTATTGAAAACAGTAACAAACATTCGCCTGATTATTCGAAGATCATCGCTGCAATCAGTTGGGTATTCGCCTTGATCATATACTGGTGGTATAGCGACGCGCATGGCCTAACCCCCATGCAAACCATGCAAGTATTGATCAATTTTGTATCTACAAGCCCGTATGGTTTCCCAATTTACGTGCTCGTGTATATGATCCGCCCGATATTCTTTTTCCCCGCGACACTGGTCACAATGACCGCTACTTATCTTTACGGACCCGTTCAAGGTATTGCCTATGCCTTGGTTGCCAGCAACCTGTCGTCAATGATCGCATATTTTATCGGGCGATTTTTTGGCCGCGGATTTTTACAAAATATCAATGACAATAACCTGGTTGGGAAATACGCCAACCGCCTGCGTAAGGATGGTTTTCAAACAACCCTTATCCTGCGTTTTCTCTTCCTGCCATATGATCTGGTTAGTTATTTTTCAGGATTTCTGCACATTGACCTTGGCTGGTTTATGCTGGCGACGATTCTAGGCAGCATCCCTGGCACGATATCATTTGGCATGTTGGGCGCATCCATCAAAGGTGATTTCGCATCCCAAAGCGTAACGCTCGACCCGCTCTCGCTGGTCATTTCGGCGGCGATGTTCGCGGTCAGCATTGCCTTATATCGAGTTGTGCGCTACCGCGAGAAAAAAATCAGCCAGTAGGAAAGGCTTTTCTAAATTCGTCAACTGCCTTGGGACCGTTGCGCTCAAGACATTTATAAAATTGCTCGCGTTCCTGGTTGCCACAGCATACGCGATTCCATTTTTGGAATCGTCCGACATGCTCACCCTCAATCCGGGAAAATCATCAGCGCACGAAAACATTGGCATCATTGCACCCGGCACAGGGCTTGGTGAAGCGTTCCTAGTTTGGTCTGGTGATCACTATCAAGCTCTGGCGTCAGAAGGTGGACACGTTGGATTTGCACCCCGGGACTCCTTGCAAGTGGAGTTGCTTGAATATTTGTACGAACGTTACGGACATGTAAGTTTTGAACGGGTTTGCTCAGGAAGCGGTCTGCCAAATATATACAACTTCCTGAAGAATCGAGGCAGGTACAAGGAACCGGATTGGTTGAAAGCCGCCCTGGAGGATGCAAAAGATCCGACGCCTGTCATCGTGGAAGCCGCAATGGATGAACAGGTAGACATATGCACGGCAACACTCGATATTTTTATTGACATCCTGGGCAATGAGGCGGGAAATCTGGCCCTCAAAATACTGGCAACCGGCGGAATATATCTGGCTGGCGGGATGCCAACACGCATATTGCCCTGGCTGCAAAAACCTGGCTTTATAACAACCTTTTCCTCCAAAGGCAGGTTTGCAGAAATGCTGGGAGATGTTCCAGTGCGCGTTGTCCTTAACCAGGAATCTCCACTGATGGGAGCAGCCTGTTATGGATTGGAAATGCATGGGGCAGTTTCGAAAGAATATATGGGAGGGACGAAATGATGGTTGAACATAAAGTCGTAATCATCACCGGCGCCACAGGTGGATTGGGACGGATTACAGCAAAACATTTTGCACAACAAGGGGCGCGTCTGGTGCTTGTCGGAACGAACAAGGAAAAACTCCAACAACTCGCTGCAGAATTGGATCTGCCCAATGATCAGATCCTGCTGTATGCTGCCGATTTGAATCAGCCTGAAGCTGCGGCCGCCCTCACGGAACGTGTCTTGGATACGTTTGGACGACTGGACATTCTTCTGCATTTGGTTGGTGGTTGGAGCGGAGGAAAATCCGTCGTGGACGTGGATGACCAACAGGTGGAAACCATGCTCCAACAGCATTTGTGGACAACGTTTCATCTTGCCCAGGCTTGCATTCCAGTGATGACCGCCAATCATTGGGGCCGGATCCTTGTCATTTCATCGCCAACCGCCTCGCAGCCGACAGCAAATTCAGCCCCATACGCAATTGGTAAAGCCGCCCAGGAAGCTTTAATGATGACCATTGCCCAGGAGACCAAAGGGAGCGGCATCACGGCCAATATTCTGCTTGTAAAAACAATCGATGTCGAGCATGTACGCGACCAGAAGCCTGACACCAAAAATGCAGGATGGACTACCCCGGAGGAAATTACAGCCACTCTTCTCTACCTTTAGTACAGAAGAAGCTAGCGTGATCACCAGTGCGCGAATTCCTCTTTATGGCGGTTGAAAGGACCATTGATGGAATACAAAAAAGTCGTGCTGGTGATTGTGGATATCAGCGGGTATACCCAGTTCATCCGTGGCCAAAAATTGAGCGCCATCCATGCTGAGGAGATCGTTTTTGAATTGATCGAAGCGGTCATCGATCATGCCGCCTATCCCTTGACACTGAATAAACTGGAGGGCGATGCTGCATTCCTGTATGCCGAAGTGAATCCAGATAATCAGGTGGAAGTCGCCCGCGATGTAGCCCGTCAATCATGGGATTTTTTCAAAGTCTTTTACGAACGCGCCCGTACCCTGACCACAGAAAGGGCGGATTGTGATTGCGACGCCTGCCAGCATATCTTTGATCTTCGATTGAAGGCAATACTTCATTCTGGCGAGGCAGTGTTCAAAAAGATACGCCAATTCGAGGAACTGGCCGGTGAAGATGTCATTCTGATACATAAATTACTGAAGAACTCGGTACCAGCCAATGAATACATCCTAATGACGGAGTCCTTTTATCAACTTGTTGGAAATTTCGATGATCTACCGTCGGAGGCGCGACTCGAAGATTGCGATTATCTGGGAGAGGTCACAGTTCACGTTATCCATCCACAAAAAAATGATCAAATCGAATCCTATCCACCCATCTATTTTCAATTTTTCTAATTCATAAGGAGAACACCATGACACTCACACATATGCAAATCAAAGAACTGCTCGATGAAAACCTCAAGCACGAATGCGAAGGATTCGGACCGGACAAAGTCTGTGTACGTATCGCCGCGATCGGCGAGTTACCCTCGCGCTTTGGAGACTTCCACATCTTTGCCTTCTACAACAATCGGGATGGCAAGGAACATGCCGCCATCGTACGAGGGGATGTAACCAATGCAGAGAACGTACCCGTGCGCGTTCATTCTGAATGTCTAACCGGGGATGCTATTGGCTCCTTGCGCTGTGATTGTCGCGATCAGCTGGAAACCGCGCTCAAGGAAATCGGACAAATGGAAAAGGGCATCCTGCTCTACATGCGCCAGGAAGGTCGCGGCATTGGCTTGATCAATAAGATCCGTGCGTATGGATTGCAGGATCATGGCTACGACACTGTCGATGCTAATCTTGCCCTGGGCTTCCGCGACGATGAGCGCGAATATAGTGTTGCCGCGCACATGTTATTTTCCTTGAAGGTCAAATCCATTCAATTGATGACCAATAATCCGCGCAAGATTGCAAACCTGACCCAGCATGGCGTGATAGTCAACGGGCGGATTCCAATCATCATCGCACCCAATCCGTACAACGAATTTTATCTAAAGACCAAAGCTGAAAAGTCCGGTCATATGCTCGATTCATTTGGCAAGCTGCATTTACAGGAACAGGGCGATCTTCCGGTTGTGGATGGCATGACCTCTGAACAAATCGCGCAATTGAATCAGATTTAATCCCTTCCCAAAGGAAACCTATTGGATGTCATCATCACTGGAAGAAAAAACTATTCAAACCATCCGCTTTCTCGCAGCGGACGCTGTGCAAACCGCCAACTCCGGACACCCTGGCACGTCGATGGGTGCGGCGTCCCTTGCCTATGTTTTATGGCACAGACATTTGCGCCACAACCCTTCCAACCCGAAGTGGTTCAACCGTGATCGCTTCATTCTTTCGCCTGGACATGCCTCCACGCTGTTGTATTCCCTTCTGCATCTGACTGGTTACGATCTGCCGCTGGATGAAATTAAACGCTTTCGCCAGTGGGAGAGTCTCACGCCTGGACACCCCGAACATGGTCTTACCTCTGGTGTGGAAGTCACCACGGGTCCGCTTGGGCAGGGATTTGCAAACGGGGTGGGCATGGCAGTTGCCGAACAATGGCTGGCGGCTCGTTTCCATCAACCTGATCACAAAATCGTGGATCATTTCACCTACGCCATTTTGCCGGAACCAGCTTCGAGCCACGAAAACTGCCTGAAAACGCGCAGACTCCCACCAGTCGGGTGTTAGCATGCAAGCGCGATCCGCCGTGAGAGCGGGTTGCGGTCGGGCACGTTTTTGGATACGCTAGAGAAGTTCAGTGAACGGGCACGCGTATCCGGGAACGCTGCGTGAGGGTCCAGCCGAGAAGCGTGTGAGAGGTTCCAGGATCGATGCGGAACCAGCTCGTTCGGGTGTTTGGCTGCCCCGTTCGGATTCTAAACTGGGAATGGCGCTGGAGCGCCACAGCC
>DASWKT010000014.1:0-4010 GCA_036396515.1 Anaerolineales bacterium
GCTTGACCTGGGCGCAGTGGTGGCTTACTTCGGCCTGCTCCGTTTGCTCGAGTTCCCCACATTCGTCTCCACGTTCGCATATTCCCAGATCTCGCTGGGAATTTCGAGTGCGCGCCGCATTCTGGATCTGATCAGCCGTGAGACCGACCTCGACCAGAACGCTCAGGGCTATGCAGATGCGATGAAAGGGGAAGTGGAATTTCGGAACGTGAGTTTCAACTACGCGCTGAGTGGAGCCGCCAGACAGGGCAGCGAAGATGAAGTGCTTCAAAACATCTCGTTCAAGGTCAAACCCGGGCAGACCGTTGCCATTGTGGGGCAAACCGGCTCCGGCAAAACATCCCTGGTCAAGCTCATTAACCGGACATACGATACATCACAGGGACAAGTGCTCGTGGATGGCGTGGACGTGCGTGACTGGAACCTTGCCGCGCTCCGCTCGCAGATCTCGATGATCGAGCAGGATATCTTTCTGTTCTCACGCTCCGTGAGCGAGAATATCGCGTTCGGGAAACCTGAATCAACTCAAAGTGAGATCGAATCGGCGGCTGAGTCCGCTCAGGCAGACGATTTCATTCATTCATTTGATAAGGGATATGAAACAGTCGTCGGCGAGCGCGGTGTTACGCTATCCGGTGGGCAGCGCCAGCGATTGGCACTGGCGCGCGCATTCTTAACAGATCCATATATTTTGATTCTGGATGACTCAACCTCCGCAATTGACTCGGCCACCGAGGACAAGATCCAGCGTGCCATCGCAAATGCGGCGCGCGGGCGGACAACTTTTATCATCACCCATCGTTTATCTCAGATCCGCTGGGCAGATTTGATCATTGTGCTTCGCAAAGGTCGCATCGCTGCGATCGGCACACATGACGAGTTGATGAAGACCTCCGACGCGTATTCGAGGATATTTAGAGAGTAGCGCTGGAGTCCAACGTCTCCTGACTTTGGAGATGCATGCACATTCCAACGTCGGGAGACGTTGGACTCCGTTGAAAGAGAGAATATGGGTTTCTTTGCCGGACTAAACGACGAAAAATATGACCGCCAGTACACCGACCGTGAACTGATGCGTCGCATTATTACTTTCTTCAAACCGCAGACCAAAAGGCTCGTGTTGGTAACAGTGTTGGTTGTTGTTCTAGCGGGCATCGGCGCGGCACTGCCGGTTGTCGTCGCGCGCATGGTGGATTTGCTAAGGGAGCGACCCTCTTTTCAAGCCATCAGCCTTGTTGGCCTGGCTGTCTTGCTAATCGGCGTAGGCTTGTGGGGATTGAACTGGGCGCGGCGCAGTCTCGTTGTGCGCGCAGTGGGCGATGTGGTTCTCGATTTACGCACGCGCGCCTTCCGTGCCGCGGCAGAACATGATCTCTCTTTTTATGATCAATTTTCCTCGGGTCGGATCGTCTCGCGCATCACATCCGACACAAATGACTTCGGCCAGCTGGTGGTCATCGTTACAGATGTTGGTTCACAGATCGTCCAGGCTATCATCCTGGGTGTTGTGTTATTCCGCACCGAATGGCGCCTGGCTTTACTGCTTGTATCTTTTCTGCCTGTCATCTTTGCGATTGCAGCTGGCTTCCGCGTCCTTGCCCGCCGCGTGACCAAACGCGGCATGAAGGCAATGGCAAACGTCAATGCCGCGATCAAAGAGACCATCAGCGGTATCTCCATTGCCAAGAACTTCCGTCAGGAAGAAAGCATCTTTAAATCATTCGATGAATCGAACCAGCAATCGTATCAGGTCAACATTCAACGCGGCTTTGTGCTCTCACTGGTTTTTCCCACGCTTAATGCACTGGGAGGCATTTTTGTTGCTATCCTCATTTATGTGGGCGGCTTGAACGCGGCGCAGGGTATCGTCTCTGTCGGCGCGTGGTACCTGTTCATCATGAGTCTCGACCAGTTTTTCTTCCCAGTACTCAACCTCTCCGCATTTTGGGCGCAGATCCAGGCGGGGCTTTCCGCCGCCGAACGCGCGTTTGCCCTGATCGATGCGGACCCAAACGTCGTTCAAATTGATGATCAGGATGTGCCTCCGCTAAAAGGCAAGATTCATTTCGACGATCTGTCTTTCCGTTATACAGATAACGAACCGATTCTGACTCACTTCAACCTGCTTGTACAGCCCGGAGAGACTCTCGCCCTGGTTGGGCATACCGGGGCAGGGAAATCGTCCATCGCGAAGTTGATCGCACGCTTCTACGAATACCAGGAGGGACGATTGCTGATTGACGGACACGACATCCGCACGTTTGATCTGGCACAGTATCGCCGTCAGTTGGGGATCGTCTCGCAAGTCCCTTTTCTGTTTTCGGGAACTGTTGCCGATAACATCCGCTATGCCGCGCCAGATGTTTCAGACAGTGAGATATTGAGCATGGCACGGAAGATCGGAGGCGGTGAATGGCTGGAAACGGTTCCAAACGGAATCGAGACCGAAGTCGGGGAAAGGGGCGCACGCTTATCGATGGGACAAAGGCAGCTCGTCGCGTTGATGCGTGTCCTGATGCAGAAGCCCGCAATCTTTATCCTGGATGAAGCAACTGCAAGTATTGACCCGTTCACCGAATGGCAGATCCAACAGGCGTTGAACTTGATCTTGAAAAACGCGACGAGTATACTGATCGCGCATCGCCTTTCCACAGTGAAGGCAGCAGACCGGATCGTCGTTATGGAAAATGGACGAATCATCGAGGAAGGGAATCATAAGGGCCTGTTGAATCAAGGTGGCCATTACGCCACCTTGTATAACACATATTTCAGGCATCAATCCCAGGATTACAGGCCACCCGGGCTGGATGAACTGCTCGCTGTTAAACTTGGCCCGACGCATGAGCAGGACAGGACGATCAATAATTGATGGGAAGTAACCTGCTTCGTGTTGTCTGACAAGTCTAACCAACCTGTGACTTAATGGGGATTGAGCTTGGCTTTAGTTTGTTCTATAAAAATAACGTATTCATTGGGTGAGACGATTTGGTCCAATTAAACGCACTCTAGGCCTCATCGCACCTATTTTGGTTCTATTCATCATCACAGTGGGATTCATTGATGTTCATAATTAGGGGCATCTTCTCCGTTTTTCCCAGTTAGCTCTTTGTTCAGGCTGCCTTTCACTCACGTTTGGAGCGAATGGTTCTTAAGTTAAAGTTGCCAACTAGTACTTTTGGCCGGCATTCGCATTCTCATTTGACCACGTTAACCATATAAGGAGATAAGCACATGAAACGAATGCAACGTTTACTTACCTTTTCCTTGTTCGCAGTATTCTTTGTTAGCGGGCTGGAAAGTCTGACTCCCTTGTCTGGATCAGTTCTCGTGCAATCAGGCGACCCGGTCTTCGTGGGCGCAGGAGACATCGCAAACTGCAACCGCTCTGAGGATGAGGCGACGGCAAAACTTCTCGACAACATCACTGGCACCGTTTTCACAGTGGGTGACAATGCCTACCCGGATGGGACGCTGACCCAATTCAATAACTGCTATGCGCCAACCTGGGGTCGCCACAAAAGCCGCACTAAACCTTCTCCCGGCAATCACGACTATCATGTGTCCGGCGCGGCGGGGTACTTCGATTACTTTGGTGCGGCGGCGGGGGATCGCTCAAAAGGGTACTACTCCTACAATCTGGGAGCGTGGCACATCATTTCCCTCAACAGTGAGATTAGCCAGAGTGCTGGCTCAGCTCAGGAGCAGTGGCTGCGGGCTGACCTGGCTGCGAACCCGAAGACCTGTACCCTGGCATACTGGCACAAGCCGCGCTTCAGCTCCGGTCAACATGGAAACATCGCGGGTTCTCAAGCGCTTTGGCAGGCTCTCTATGATCATGGAGCGGATGTGGTGTTGAACGGTCACGACCATACTTATGAACGGTTTGCCCCGCAGAACCCGAATGGGCAAGCCGACTCGAAAGGCATCCGCGAGTTCGTTGTGGGGACCGGAGGCGCGGGCTTATACTCCTTCACCAGCAACCAGCCTAACAGCCAGGTGCGTAACAACAC
>DASWKT010000015.1:0-4125 GCA_036396515.1 Anaerolineales bacterium
GTGGATGGATAAGCTCACATTCAATTATATGCTTGACAACTTTCCGCCTGTTGCCCGCAATCTGGTTAGAATCTTGTCAGCGCGCGTCCGTCTCTCAGATCAGTTAATTCAAGCATTGGCAACTCTTAATGTGAATGGACGCGTAGCGCGTCAATTGCTGGCGTTTGCGGAGAAGTATGGACGTGAGAAGGATGGCTCGACACAGATCCGCATTGTACTGACGCAGGGCGATATCGCAGATCTAGTCGGCGCATCGCGCAAGCGAGTTAATCAGGCAATGGTATTATTCAAAGCGCAAAGATTGATCGATGTAGACCCCGAAGGCTGCATCAATATTCGTGATCGCGCGGGGCTGGCAAGATATTGCAATTGAAACAGCAAGAGAAAGGGCCTTATGTTCATTAAACCAAACAAGACCAAAGCCAAACTCAAGGCAGGGCAACCTGCCTTCGGCGTGATCGCCACGTCGGATGACCCGCAACTTGCTGAGCTCTTTGGCATCGCTGGCTTCGACTATTACATGCTCGATGCTGAACACGGATTGATAGATCCAATTCAGGCTTCGAATGTGATACGTACATGTGAGATAACAAACATCACGCCCATGATCCGTATAGGGTCCAAGGACCCGAAGCTTGTCCTGCAATATCTTGACGCAGGCATGATGGGGATCATGATGCCAGGTCTGGTAACTGCTGAAGAAGTGAAAATGCTCGTTGATGCCGTGAAATATGCTCCGCTTGGCAAGCGTGGGCTGGGATTCTCACGCGCCTCGGCCCACATGGCATATACCAGCACTGCACCCGAATATATCCACTTTTCAAATGAACAGACAATGGCCATTATTCAATTCGAAGACGACAAACTGCTTGGTACTTTACCCGAACTGTGCGCTGTTGAGGGACTGGATGCATGCGTCGTTGGACCGCGTGATCTTTCCCTGGCAATGGGATTCTTTGACGGGCCCGCGCATCCCGAAGTGCAATCCGTCATCGACACCGCCATCGGCATCATTACAGAGACCGACACTATAGCCGGGATCACGGCAGGGACAAGAGCCGATGCTGAAGCACAGGTCAAGCGCGGCGCAACAATGATCCTTGCTGCCGCACAATCACTGGTTCTGGCCGGATCCAAAAGCTTTTTGCCAGAAACATAGTTGATAATCGGGACACGAACATCGAATTTCCAGCGGGTAATTCTAACTCTGCCTTCTCAGTGGTCTTAAATAGGTATAATCGCGGCATGGCACAATACCGCTTTTATCATCCCATCGAAGTCCGTTATGGGGATCTGGACCCACAGGGGCATGTCAATAACGCGAAACATCTCACATACTTTGAACAGGCCCGCATTGCCTATCTGATTGAGTTAGGTTTGTTCACTAAAAATCAATCGTTTATTGAGATCGGTGTGATATTGGCTGATGTCCATATCACGTATTTTGCTCCGATTTATTATGGACAGCATGTCAAAGTGGGAGTTTACATCTCAAAACTGGGAAACAAATCTATGACCTGGGAGCAGAATATCCTGGATGCTGAAACAGGAAAAGAACTAGCCAAGGGGGAGGTGGTCATGGTGACTTATGATTACAAGCAAGAAAAGACAATATCCATTCCGCAGGAGTGGAGAGAGAAGATCACACAGTTTGAGGGTTTGAAAGTCTAGCAGATCGTAGAAGTCCAACAAATCTCATATGTCGGATCAGTAAGACATGTGAGACCATTTCAAGGAGACACAATGTCGCTTCCAAAAATTGATCATGACTATCTCGTTGATTTTCTTGTCAAATTATTAAACATTCCCTCGCCTACTGGCTTTACAGAGGATGCGATTGCATTTGTTGAAAAAGAACTTTCGCAGTTCGAGCAACTTGAATTGTCAAGAACACGCAAAGGCGCGCTGGTTGCGAAATGGGTCGGCATGAACGATGATGCGCCTGTTGCATTGACCGCCCATGTAGATACCCTTGGCGCTATGGTAAAGGACATCAAACCGAACGGACGTTTACAGCTGACACGCATCGGTGGCCTGGTGTTGAACGGTGTCGAGACAGAAGGCTGCTGGGTGCATACATCCAAAGGAGAGAAGCTACGCGGTAGTTATATGCTCAACATGTCGGCCGCGCATGTCTACGCGGCGAAAGTCTCGGAAACGAAGCGCGATGAAGAGTCAATGGAAGTGCGGCTCGATGCGCGCGTGTTCAACCCAAAAGAGACGCGCGGGCTGGGAATCGAAGTCGGGGACTTTGTGTCGTTCGATCCGCGCGTCGAGTTGACAAATGGCTTCATCCGCTCGCGGCATCTCGACGACAAGGCATGCGTGGCGAATATCGTGGCCGCGATCAAGTCTTTGGCGGAGGCAGGTCAAAGCCCCGCCCGAACCGTATATTTCCACATCTCCAATTATGAGGAGGTTGGTCATGGCGCATCCGCAGGGATTCCATCCGATGTGCATGAGCTGCTCACAGTAGATATGGCGGCGATCGGCGCGGGACAGTCGTCAGATGAGTATCACGCGACGATTTGCGTGAAGGATAGCGGTGGGCCGTATCATCACGGCTTTAGCAACAAATTGCGCACGGTTGCTGATGCGAACGATATTCCGTATAAGGTGGATATCTATCCGTTCTATGGTTCGGACGGTGAAGCGTTCTGGCGTGCGGGCGGCGATGTGGCAGTAGCGCTCATCGGACCTGGCGTGGATGCCTCGCACAATTATGAGCGCACACATATGGAAGCGTTGACCGCAACCACAAATTGGATCATGGCTTATCTGATGTCTGAATAATATGAAATTCGATGCTGCACTTCCCCCAGTCCATCTGAAAGACGTGCCCGCGATCGCCAAGGCGGCGGAGGAAATTGGATTCGACGCGCTGTGGACTCAGGAGACGCAACATGACCCCTTCCTGCCCTGCACATTGATCGCGGAACATACAGCGCATCTGCACATTGGGACAGCTGTTGCCGTTTCCTTCGCGCGTTCTCCAGCGAGCCTGGCGTATGCCGCCTGGGATTTGGCCGCGCAATCGAATGGACGGTTCATCCTGGGATTAGGCACACAGGTTAAGGCGCACATTGAAAGACGATTCGGAATGCCATGGCCTGAGTCTGTGACCGGAAAATTGCGCGAACAGATCCAGGTCACGCGCGCTTTTTGGGATTCCTGGCAGAATGGAACCAAGTTGAATTATCGCGGGGAGTATTACAAGATCACATTGATGTCTCCTTTTTTCAACGCGGGAGCCATTGGACATCCACACATTCCAATCTATATTGCTGGAGTGAACAAAGGTTTGGCAAAACTTGCCGGCGAGATCTGTGACGGATTCCATGTGCATCCATTTCATAGCGTTCGATATTTGAACGAAGTCATGATCCCTGCGATTGAAGAGGGCGCGGCGAAAGAAAGAAGACAACGGGAAGATATAGCTCTTTCCGTGACCGCCTTTGTTGCAACGACGCCCGAAGAAATGAACTTCGCCCGTGCACAGATCGCGTTCTACGCCTCCACGCCTTCGTATCGCTCTGTGATGAACTTGCACGGTTGGAGCGATGTAGCGGAGAAGCTCTCTGCACACGCGGCGCGCGGCGAATGGGCCGAGATGCCCATGCTCATTACAGATGAGATGTTGAGTGAGTTTTGTTTGGTTGCGGATGAAGGTAAACTAGCAGATGAATTGAAAAAGCGCTATGGTGGAATTGCTGATCGGCTGACATTGTACACTGCCTTTGTGCCTGGAGAGAGGGATACGTGGTGGAGAAAGTTAACAAAAAGTTACAAAATTTCTTGACACACTTACAAAAAGTTCTATAATTAGCATAGATGTTCTAAAACTAAATATTTCAGTAGGAGGCACCCATGCTTACCAAACTTTTGATTCGAGATGAAACCACTGCCAGCCTGGGTAAAACAGAACACACTTTCACAGTTCATGTTTCTGGGGAGAAAATCAGCATGCGTGAACTAATCCGCCAGCGCGTATTTCAGGAAGTTGAAGAATTTAACAGCCGCCAGCCCGCGGTCTTTCGCATGTTGGTCCAGCCCAATGATACGGAACGAACATTGAACGGGTTCAAGTTCCATAAGCCGCATCTTGTTGATCCGGTTACGCAATAT
>DASWKT010000016.1:0-5593 GCA_036396515.1 Anaerolineales bacterium
GACCACGCTTAAAGACTGGCCCATAGTTGGAGGTTCCGTGAACAATCCACATGAACAAGTAAAGTTTACAATCCGCCGCGCTGAACCAGCTGACTACGAAGCTGTATTCAAGATCTTCTCAGGGCCACGAGCTGTTTCAGGCACCCTCCAATTGCCGTTCCCGTCTGCGGAGGTTTGGCGCAAGCGACTGGCGGAACCACCCGAAGGAGTGTTCAGCTTATTGGCTTGCGCCGAAAATGAAGTTATTGGTCAATTGAGCTTGCACACACTTCCGAATAATCCTCGTCGTCGGCATGCCGGACAAATTGGCATGGCAGTACAAGATGACTGGCAAGGCCGTGGCGCAGGGACAGCGCTCATGCGAGCCGCTGTTGATCTTGCTGATAAATGGCTGAATCTTTCCCGCCTTGAGCTGGAAGTTTATACTGATAACGAAGCTGCGATCCGTTTGTATAAGAACTTTGGTTTTACCACTGAAGGGACTTTGATCCGGTTTGCTTATCGAGAAGGTCAGTATGTGGATGCCTATTACATGGCGCGGCTGCGCGAGGCTATCTAGGTAAAGACTGATATAGCTTTTGGAGTTTTCGGGATCATTCCACTTTGGCTCACACGCCGCAATATTCTGAGGGTTTTCGGGGAACTGTGACAAATTTTGTCGAAACACTGGACATTCGTCATTTGACGCTCCTTTGGGCATCGGTTAATTTTAAGCCGCACCAAATTTATGAACGGAGTAGCAACCATGTCCATGAAAATTACCGAAGATTGCATCGCTTGTGGCGCCTGCGTACCAGAATGTCCCACCGAGTCTATCAACGAGGGTGACGGCATTACCTATGTTATCAATCAGGAAACCTGCGTCGAGTGCCAGGGTCATCATGATTCGCCTCAGTGTGTTACGGTCTGTCCGGTCGAGTGTATCGTCAAAGCGTAATTGCGTTATAATTTGAACAACCAAATAACAACCTTCGGGGCAGGGTGACATTTGCACTACGGTGCAAGTGAATTCCCGATCGGTGGTACAGCCCACGAGCAGATCCTTCGCATCCGCTCAGGATGACAAGGTGAGCATGACCCGGTGCGATTCCGAGGCCGACAGTTATAGTCTGGATAGAAGAAGGTCTTAGGCTCACGCGAGTCTGATTCGACTTAAGTCCCCGAAAACGATCCTTGTTTTCGGGCTTTTTGTTCGCATCATTCTAGGCCTCAGCCTGATTCCGCGCCCCGCAAGTTTCCTTTGCGAGGCGTTTTGTTGGCACGCGCCGCAGGCGTCCTCGCCGCCGAGGACGGCAGCTTGAGCAATCTAATTATGAACCCAAACTTTATCCGTATTCTCTCGAAAAATACCAACCGTGGCTGGTTGGGACTGCTATCGATAGTCATCGGCCTGTTAGCCTGGTATCTCGTCGCGCGTTATAGCGAATTACCACCCTTTATCTTGCCAGCTCCTTTTAGCGTTTGGGCCCGTTTTATGAGGGCCCTCAATGATGGAAGCTTGCTCCACCACACACGGATTACATTGGTAGAAATATTGCTTGGCCTTCTTGCTGGGGTGGTATTTGCCACCATCGTGGGATATATCCTGGCAAAATCACGCTCCCTGGAAAGGCTATTGTCGCCCTATCTTGTGGCAAGCCAGGCAATCCCCGTCATTGCTATCGCTCCACTGCTTGTCCTTTGGCTTGGGGATGGGATACTTTCCAAGATTGTTATCTGCGCATTGATCGTGTTCTTCCCTGTGCTGGTGAATACGATCGTCGGGGTGCGCGCGGTCCCAACTGCTCTATATGACCTGATGAATTCATTACATGCGTCGCGTTCACAAATCCTATGGAAGGTGGAAGTGCCTGCATCCCTGCCAGTGTTTCTCGGGGGCCTGCGCATCGGCGCGACGTTGTCTGTGATTGGCGCGGTGGTTGGGGAACTGGTGGGCGCAGAGGAAGGACTTGGCTTCCTCTTGCAATTGGGCGATTTTCAGTACGATACAGCCATGGTCTTTGTGGCCGTATTCATGCTGATCGCGCTGGCTCTGATGCTATATGGCTTTGTAACATTGCTTGAAAAAAGATTCCTGAAATGGCAGGAGAAAAATTAATGTCATTGCGAGGAGCTGCGAAGCAGTGACGAAGCAATCTCCTAATAATTGAGGAACATCGCTCGATGAGGTTTATCGGTTTAACAGGAGATTGCTTCGCCGAAGAACGGCTCGCAATGACATATGAAAAGGAGAATCTATGTTTCGCAAGTTAGTTTTGATCATACTTGGGATGGCACTCGCTCTTTCGGCCTGTGCCAATCCGAATTCCGGGAATGAAGCGGGCGGGTTGACCCATATCAGTTTGCCGATGGGCTACATCCCAAACATCCAGTTTGCGCCATTCTATGTTGCCATCGAAAAAGGATATTTCCGTGATGCCGGCATCGATATCGAGTTCGATTATAAGTTCGAGACGGATGGCGTCGCGTTGGTGGGCGCGGGTGAGCTGCCCTTCGCGGTCGTCTCGGGTGAACAGGTTCCGCTCGCACGCGCGCAGGGACTGCCGGTTGTGTATGTTGCCGCGTGGTACCAGCAGTACCCGGTTTCGGTTGTCGCCAAAAGCGAGCTCGGTGTCCTTATCCCGCAGGATCTGAATGGAAGGAAGATCGGTTTGCCCGGCTTGTTCGGCGCGAATTATGTGGGCTTACGCGCATTACTGCATGAGGCGGGCCTGGAAGAAAGCGATGTGACTCTGGACGCGGTTGGATTCAACCAGGTTGAATTGATGGCGGCGGGGCAACAGGATATTGTCGTTGGATATGCAGCGAACGAGCCGATCCAGTTGCGCGCGCAGGGAGTTGCGGTTACTGAAGTGCGCGTGGCTGATTATGTGCAGTTGGCGTCGAATGGGATTCTCGCGAGCGAAAAGGTGATCGCAGAGAATCCTGAACTTGTGCGTGCCTTTGTCGGCGCGTTCCTGAAAGGACTGGAAGATACGATAGCAAACCCCAATGAAGGTTTTACGATCAGCGAGGCATATATTCCAAATTTTGCTGATCTCGATGCCGGTGTGCAAAAGCAGGTCCTTGAAACGTCCATCGAGCAATGGAAGGCAGAGAGGCTTGGCATTTCCGATCCGCAGGCATGGGAGAATATGCAAAATGTGTTGCTTGACATGGGTTTGATCGCTGAAAAGATGGATTTGAACAAAGCATTTACAAACGAATTTATTCCTTGAAATTAGCCACGGAGACTCTGAGACGCAGAGAAAAAAGGATCTCTGTGTCTCCGTGACTCCGTGGCTATAGAATTTATGGCGTCTACTCCCATTCTCACGATTCGTAACCTGAGCGCCGTATTCCCCGATGAAAACGGCGGATTAAACGCGCTCGATCAAATTTCGTTTGATGTCCATCCACGTGAGTTTGTTTGCGTGCTCGGTCCATCAGGCTCCGGCAAAACGACCCTCTTGCGCATTCTTGCAGGCCTGATCCCTCCCACATCCGGCTCGTTCATGTTCGGTCATGGCGAACAGCCGAGTACAGGCATGGTCTTTCAACAGGCGAACCTGATGCCGTGGCGCACAGTGATCGAGAACATCATGCTTCCGCTTGAGGTGCAGCAGGTGGATGAAGGCAACGCGCGCACTAAAGCGCAGGAGATGATCGAGCTGGTTGGATTACAGGGATTTGAGAATAACTGGCCGCGCGAACTCTCCGGTGGGATGGCACAACGCGTCGCGCTTGCGCGCGCGCTCATCCATGACCCTGACCTGCTCCTGCTTGATGAGCCGTTTGGCTCGCTGGATGCTTTAAGCCGCGAACGCATGTGGATGGAGCTATCCCGCATCTGGCAAAAGCGGCAGAAGACGGTCATCATGGTCACTCACTCGATCAACGAGTCATTGTTTCTGGCAGATCGAGTCATTGTATTGACCCAACGCCCCGGCAGCGTGAAATTTGATTTGGAGGTGGATTTACCGCGTCCGCGCAACGACGAGATTCGTTACACGCCGCATTTCGGGAAGCTGGCGAGGAAGTTGAAAGAGGCGATTGAATGAGAACGCGTAGGGAACGTTGGCTGACGTTCCCTACGCGTTTTATTACGGTGCAACCCACACCACAAAGCTCAACTCGCTCTTTTTATACTGGCCCGTGATTTTCCAGCAACCTAGTGTGGGAAAATCCACGCCGACAAGCATTGCTGAACCGATATCGCTGGCATAAGCATTTGTTGCCTTTGAAACAATCAGCGGCGGGGCGGGCGTATCCAATCTTTCGCCGGTCACTATCAAATCAGGTTCGGGCTCCTCATTCCAGATATATCCTTCGTGCCACCAAAACACCTTCTGTGTATATCCCTCTGGATTATGCGGAAGACCAAACCAGACGCCGTTTTTCGGAACAGCTGTCCAAAGTGAATTAGAGCCATACCAAAAGTCCCAGTCAAAGGGTGAGTTTGGTGAGTAAGGCGCCGGTGCAGTGAAGAGTGGCTCCTGCGGCACGGTAATTGGACAAGCCGCTGGAGGATCTTTTGACAAAGTCTCAGATGTTGCAGAGTAGGCAGCGTTTGATTCTTCAGGCATGTCCGCCGGCGCGTTACTATTGCCCACGGCTTTGATTTCTTTTGATTGAGTATTTGTGCTGGAAGCACATCCCCCCAGAAGCGAGGCAAGGATGAGGACAGCAAGGAAGGAATACAATCTTTTCAAGGATCTCTCCTTTAGATTTCATCCTCTATACACCGCGAAGCCTGGATAGGTTCCAGCCTGAAAACAAAAATGCGCGAATCCGCGCAATTTGGGAAGCTGGAGAGAAAATTAAAGTAAGCGATTGAGAAAGGAATTATTAGGCTAACCGGATTTTTAAGTAAAAATCAATCCGCGTATCCAGCCCAGCTGGATAACAAGAAGTCCGAGAGGAATTAGCCAGATAATATGAGCCCAAGCTCCAATTGCCATCACAGCATACCCGGCTAGACGGTCCGCTTCGATTTGGCGTGTCATATATTTGCGGACATCATTCCCAAATGATGATTCTTTATACTTTTCCAGATTGGCAAAACGAATTAATACAAATGAAACAATTGCGGACGGAATCAATGCAATCACTAACGCAGTCGCGAGATTGTGTCCCCAGAAAAGATAAAGGGCAAAGATACCCGTACCCCAATCTGTGAGAACTTTTAATGGATGAATTTGATGATAGAGTGATCTCTCTTCGAGATTCGTGAATGAAATAGCTATAAATATACTACTCTTATGCAAGTGTTATTGATTTGATCACTAAACTTTCCAGCAACTTTTCGGTTGCTTTCGCAACTTCATCCACTGCTCTCTCAAACACCTCCTCATTGACCTTGGACGGCTTTCGATATCCGCTCACCTTCCTCACAAACTGCAGCGCCGCCTCACGGATTTCTTCATCTGTCACAGGGACTTCGGCATTCCGTAATTGTTTGATGTTTCTGCACATATTAGGCTCCTAATCGAAAAGATTGTTTCTTTTCTCCCTCTTTATACGGTCTCAAGGCGAATGCGGACCAGGTCTCGTTGACCGAAACGAGCGTGATCCATTTTAGATCCAATGCTTGCAGACTCTCCCAGCCCTTGTC
>DASWKT010000017.1:0-5415 GCA_036396515.1 Anaerolineales bacterium
CAGCGCGCATTTTAGAATCTGCCGGTCTGACGCGTGACCGCGTCTATGCCGCGATCCAGGATCTGCGGGGCGGGCAGCGCGTCACAGACCCCCAGGCCGAATCCCGTTACCGCACACTTGAGAAATACTCGCGCGACCTCACCCAGTCCGCACGTGAAGGCAAGCTGGATCCTGTTATCGGACGCGACAACGAAATTCTGCGTCTGATCCAAATCCTGTCCCGCCGCACAAAGAACAACCCTGTCCTCATCGGTGAGGCAGGTGTGGGCAAGACCGCCATTGCCGAAGGTCTCGCGCAGCAGATCGCCAACAATGATGTGCCTGAGATTCTGTCAGGCAAACGCGTGGTTCAACTCGATCTCGGCGCGATGATCGCCGGCTCCCGCTTTCGCGGCGAATTCGAAGAGCGACTTAAAGCCGTGATCGAGGAAGTCCAACGGTCGCAAGGTGAGATCATTCTCATGATCGATGAATTGCATACCGTTGTCGGTGCAGGAGCCGCACAGGGCGCCATGGACGCATCCAACATGCTCAAGCCTGCGCTTGCCCGCGGTGAGCTGCAGACCATCGGTGCGACCACGCTCGACGAATATCACAAGTACATTGAAAAAGATTCTGCCCTTGAGCGTCGTTTTGCGCCCATTTATGTGGAAGAACCAACGGTTGAAGATACGATCAAAATGCTTCAAGGTTTGCGCGACCGCTACGAGGCGCATCACAAAGTTCGCTTTGCCGATGATGCACTGGTCGCCGCAGCGCGTTTAGCTGACCGTTACGTCACAGATCGACGGCTGCCCGATAAAGCCATTGATCTGATGGATGAAGCCGCCGCGAAGCTGCGCGTGGCTTTGTATTCCATGCCGCCCGATCTTAAGGCAATGAAAACCGAAATTGATAAATTACAGGCTGAGGAAGAGCAGGCCGGCTTAAACCGCGATTATGAACGCGCCGCACAGAAGAAATCCGAGAGACTACGCCTCGAAGATGAATATCACGAGAAGCGCGATAAATGGGAATCTGAACATCAACTCGATGAAGTGGTAGATGTAGATGATATCGCTGGGGTCGTAAATCAGTGGACAGGTATCCCGCTGACTCAGATGATGGAGAGCGAAGCTGAGAAACTGCTGCACATGGAAACACGCTTGCATGAGCGCATTATTGGGCAGGAAGAAGCCATTCACGCCATTTCGGATGCAATCCGCCGCGCGAGATCAGGCTTGAAGGACCCGTCACGTCCCATTGGTTCGTTCATCTTCATCGGGCCATCGGGCGTCGGCAAAACGGAATTAGCCAAAGCCCTCGCCTGGTTCATGTTCGACGATGAAGAAGCGCTCGTGCGCATTGACATGTCCGAGTATCGCGAACAACATACCGTCTCGCGTCTCTTCGGTGCACCTCCTGGATACGTCGGGTATGAGGAAGGCGGTCAGTTAACCGAGGCAGTTCGCCGCCGCCCGTATCGCGTCCTGCTATTCGATGAGGTCGAAAAAGCCCATCCGGAAGTCTGGAACGCGTTACTGCAAATCCTAGACGATGGCCGCATGACGGATGGTCAGGGCAACATCGTGGACTTCCGCAACACGGTTCTGATCATGACCTCCAACCTGGGCACCGAATATGTGAGAAAGAGTGGCAGTCTGGGCTTCCTCCAGCCCAAGGCATCTGATGAAGAGCGCGAGTCGCACGATAAGATCGAGAAGGCCCTTAAGGGCGCGTTCCGACCGGAGTTCCTCAACCGGATTGACGAGATCATCATGTTCTCGTCGCTCACCATTGAGCAGATGGAAGAGATCGTCGTCCTGCAAATGAAGGAAGTACAGGACCGCCTGAATGAATACAACATCACGGTTGAATTGACCGATGCAGCGCGCAAGTGGCTCGCCAAAGAAGGTTATGATCCTGCATTTGGCGCACGCCCATTACGACGCGCCATCCAGAAATATGTCGAGAGTCCACTCTCCGTGGAATTACTCAGTGGCAAATTCAAGGACGGTGCGACCGTGCGGGTGGATGTGGATGAGAATAACAACAAAATTGTCTTTGAAACATCCGAGCCGGTAAAGAAAAAGAGCAAGCAGCATGCAGAAGCGTAAAGTGAGGTGGGTGCAGTCCTAAAAACATGATAGGGAAGCAGTTGAACTGCTTCCCTAACTTTTTAGTAACATCATTTTATTTGCAGGCACTCTAATCGCAGGTTTATCAATTCAGTGTAAGATGAACGAAATATTTCAGGAGGTTCCCTTTTATGGAAACAAGCAGTAATCAATCTTCAAATCTTCCCAAGATCATCGGTGTGATCGCGGCAATTCTTGTCTGTTGTTCATGTATTGCAATCGCAGCAGCAGGTGTGATCGGCTACCAGGCGTTTAACTTATTACCCCCTGAGATTAGCACGGCTATTTCCCCAACGCAAGAATTTACGACTCCAGTTCCCATCCCGACCCTTGAACGTCCAACATCAGACTCCATCTCGACAAAAACACTCGAAACACTCGGACAAACTTTAGTTCCTGAAAATGATCCCTATGAACTGGCCTGTCGTTTACAGGCGGTATGTGATGTTTCCAGGACGGTACAAGGAAAATCCTATCAAGTAGGTGATACGGAAAAATTCTGGATCTCAAACTCTGACACAGCTGAACATCGTCAAGGTGACTTTACTCTGCTTTATATCACACCGCATTCCTATTTTTGGGCTGAAGACGGTGTAGAGGTGAATCAAGGAGACATGAAAGCTCTGATGGATACGTTCGAGGAAAAGATCTATCCTACAGACCGTGAATTTTTTGGCAGTGAGGCGAACCCAGGCGTGGATGGCGACCCGCATATCTTCGTGCTTTATGCGAATAATCTCGGTAGTAGCGTTGGAGGTTATTTCAATTCTTCAGACTCATACAATCCACTGGTAAAAAAGTTTTCCAACGCACATGAAACGTATGTGCTGGGTACTGTTCAGGAGCTAGGAGAGCAATACGCTTACGCTACACTGGCTCATGAGTTTGTGCATATGATCCAGGATGCATCCGATCGCAATGACGTCTCCTGGATAAATGAAGGCTTTGCGGAAGTCGGTGCATTTTTGAACGGTTATGATGTCGGTGACGGGCAGTTCGTATATATTCAAAACCCTGACCTCCAGCTGAATGCCTGGGCGGATAACTCATCCCCCGATTTTTCGGCACACTATGGCCAGAGTTTTCTCTATCTGACATACTTTCTCGACCGCTTCGGAGACGAAGCCACGAAAGCTCTCACAAACAACCCTGAAAACGATCTGACCAGCGTGGACGATACACTTGCCCAATTGAACATCACAGACTCACAGACAGGCCAACCTATTACGGCCGATGATGTATTCATGGACTGGGCAGTTGCAATGTATCTCATGGATGGCTCTGTTGGTGACGGTCGTTATGATTACAGGAATTACCCCAATGCTCCCCAGTATTTTCCGACTGAATTCATTTCGAGTTGCCCGCAATCCACACATGGGTCTGTCAACCAGTATGGCATGGATTACTACACTATTAACTGTGCAGGGGACTATACTCTGAATTTCACTGGTTCCACTGTTGCTGGACTATTGCCTGTTGATGCTCATTCCGGCGATTATTCGTTCTGGTCTAATCTAGGCAACGAATCAGATATGACCCTTACGCGCGAATTCGATTTCACGGGTGTAAGCGGCCCGATCAATTTAAGTTATTGGATGTGGTATGACATCGAGGAAGATTGGGATTATCTATACCTTGAAGCATCCACTGACGGTCAGACCTGGGAGATCATTACTACACCTTCAGGAACAGATTACAACCCCTCCGGCAATTCCTATGGCTGGGGTTACACGGGTCAAACAGGGGATTGGAAGCTAGAGGAAGTTGACCTGTCCCAATTCGCGGGACAGAAAGTACAGATCCGCTTCGAATACATTACCGACGCGGCGGTTAACGGCGAAGGCCTTTTGCTTGATGACATTTCAATACATGCGGTCAGTTACCAGTCCGATTTTGAAGCCGATGATGGGGGCTGGGAAGCCGCAGGATTCGCACGACTCGAAAACGTTCTTCCGCAGACTTATCGCCTGGCTCTCATTACCAAAGGCGATACCACTACTGTGACCCATATCCCGTTAAGAGCAGACCAGACAGCTGAAATTCCGCTATTGTTGAACTCGGGCGAGGAGGCGACGTTGGTCGTAACAGGAACCACACGCTTCACAAGGCTGCCTGCCGCGTATCAAATCGAAATCAAGTAATATCATTGGAGGGCAGATGGCAACAGCACCAAAATCGGAAGTGTTGCACATGGCTGAGTTGGTTAATTATCAAGATGGATCGGTTGTCAGCCGTCAGATCACCAAAGCAGATGCCGGGAACGTGACACTCTTTGCCTTTGACAAAGAGCAGGAGTTGAGTGAACACACTGCACCGTTTGATGCTCTTGTGCATATACTGGATGGCGATGCCGAGATCAGGATTACGGGCAAAGCCTTCAACTTGAAAACAGGCGATGCAATTATCATGCCAGCCGATGAACCCCACGCACTGAGAGCATTGTCCCGGTTCAAGATGTTACTAACAATGATACGCAAGTGATGAATAGCATGACTCGCCCCGAATAATATTCGGGGCGAGTTTGATTTCAGAGATTTGCAATGTTCTTTCGGAATTAATCAGTATAAGCGGTTGCAGGCAAAGACTTTTTTCTCATCCAGAGCAGTGACATGATAAGTGGAGCAAGCGCCAATATACCAGACACCAGGGCAATCACCGTGTAATTCGATGCAGCAAAAATGAAACCGCTCCCCAAGCTTCCTGTCGCGGAAGCCAGCCCAACCAGCAGATCATTCGTGCCCTGGGTGCGCGAGCGTTCGAGCGGCGAAAGCTGGTCAGCAAGCAAAGCCGAGCCTCCGACGAAGCAAAAGTTCCAGCCCAGCCCAAGCAGGAAGAGTGAAACCGCAAGTGGAAAGACATTCGGTGATAAGGGCGCAGTGATACAGGCTAATAACAGTGTGGATGCACCAACCAGGATCACACGTCCGCGACCCCACTTATCCGAGAGACGTCCTGAGAGAACGGAAAATGCAAACATGCCGAGCGTATGTGAGGAAATCACAGCCGATATGTCGCTCAGATTATGTTGGTGGTTCCTCATATGCAGGGATGTAATTACCATGATGGCAACCATCACAACCTGGCCAAGAACCATGGCGCTGACCGCAACCAGCGCCGCAGGCTGACGAAAGATTTCAAGAATGGGCCGCGCTTTACCGGTCAGGCTAGGATCAGGATATTGCGCAGCGACCTGTTTTCCGAGATCGCGCGGGTCAGGTCGAAGACCGGCGAAGACAACAACGGCTGAAATCGCAAACAGGACCAGGGTAGCGAGATATGCCCCTGCAAGCTCATCCAT
>DASWKT010000018.1:0-18175 GCA_036396515.1 Anaerolineales bacterium
CTTGAGAGTGACCTTATCCAATTCCAGTTGGCGATACATGTACGCGTTCGCCGCATGGACGCGCGGCGCGGTGAGCATCAGCATCCAGCGGATATCGGCTGGGGTGACAAAGTGCCAGGTAGGACGCATAACATGCGTGCGAAGGATCTTGCCTTTGTTGAATGACTCATCGAGCGCGGAATCTTTGGCGTGTTGTATCCGTTGGCCAAGTGCCCATTTCGCCCCGGCATAATCCTGTGCCTGGACCGCACCCAACTCCGTCACCAGGTCACTTGGATCTCTCAATCTAAATTCGGATAAACCTTGATTATGAAGCCGCAGATGAGCAATCTCCCAGTTTGAGAGCGTCATGGAGAAAAATCCCTCAACACGTAGACATTCACCCGCTGACTTTTCCCCTTAAGTTCGAGACTACGGGTTTCCAGCTGACCAAGATTCAACTCAGAGACCATAGCCTTTTCGCTGATGAGGATCTCTCCTATTGCGGCACTTGACGAGAGCCGCGCGGCCGTGTTTGCTGCATCTCCAAAAACGGTGATGTCCGTCGCGAGGCCTGCATCTCCCACAGAACCTACAAAGGCGACTCCTGTGTGAATGCCGACTCCAAGCGGGATCCATGGGCCTGCTGCTGAGCCATGTCCGGTAGTGCGGGTAATTTTTGTGCAGCCTGAATCGCAAGGCGTTTATGCTCTGGCCCGGCAAATCAGGGGAGATACAGGCCGATCACCTGGTCTCCCACCAGACGATCCAGCAAAGCCTGCGAACTGATAATTACCTCGCTGGCGACGGCAAAAAAGTGGCTGATCAATTGACCGAACTCTCCCGGATTCATCTTCTCCGCGAGCGTCGTGGAGCCACGGATATCAGCAAATAACATGGTGAGTTCGACTTCCGCTCCGCCCAGATATTGACTTGCATAGGAATGACATCGCATGCAAAGTTGCGGACTCAATCGTGACGGACCCTGACCCAGCAGATGCATCATGGGTGCGCCGATCCCGTGATATGGCGCATTACAAAACTTACAGCGCGGTCCCGTTGGAATCAGTCTCCGAAAATGGCGGGCGTGGCGCCATGGGAAGGCAGGATTTTCTCCCGTGAGCAATCCGCGCCACCAATGTTCTGGGGAAAGCTTTATCATGATTTCAATTATATGGGGTGATGCGAGGCAGGAAACAAAAATCTCCCGTGGAAGCGGGAGATTCGTATCTGATTCATTCTTGCGAGAAAGAAAGTGTTTGGAAAGGCATCTCACACGCTTACTTCCACACCAACGGACTGAGCATGATCCCCACAGCAGTCAACAGACCCGCGACGAGTTGCAGATTGATGGTCTTGGAATTGGCGGTCACCAGTTCGCGGTCCGCGTAGTGCTGGAAGAGGATACGGCTTGCAGACCATGCCATTGGCAATGCGACGAGCATTGCCAATGCACCGAATGGGAAGATTCCGGTGATGACGCTCGCGATCCCTAACCCAAAGGCGGTGGCCATCAGGAGAACATATCCCCACCGGGCGCGTTCCTTGCCAAGCACAACAACGAGATTGTGCTTCCCGCTGAGGCGGTCAGAGGCTTCGTCGGGGAATTGGTTGATCCAAAGAATGGCAGTGGTCAGCAAGCCGACAGGGAGGCCGATGGCGAATGCTTCCCATGAGACTCGCCCTGTCAACGCGATGACTGTCCCTGCCGTCATGAGCGGACCGAAATTCAAGCCGATGAGCAATTCACCCAGTCCCTTGCGGGCAGCCAGCCGTAACGGCGGCGCAGTGTAAGAATAGGTCGAGAACGCGCCCAGCAACCCGATCACGATCAACGAGGGTTGTCGGCTGAGATATGTCACGGTCAGGCCGAGGGCGGAAGCAACGCCGAGCGAGACAAGCCCGACCTTCAACATACCTTTCTCAGAGATCAGGCCGAGTTCCATCGAGCGGCTTCCGCCAGAGAATGGCAGGAAGTAATCGTTGTTGACCTTGTCTGTGCCGCTGGTCCAGTCGAAATAATCGTTGAACGTGTTGGCCGCGATCTGCATGGCCGCCGCGCTGAACAAAGTGAGGATAAACGTCAGCCACGGGAAGGGCGAAGCCAATCCCTTCGCCGAAACCCAGGCCGCGCCGATCAGCACTGGGATAAGGCTAGCGGTGAGAAACGGCAGACGTGTGATCACTAGCCAGGAGAACACCTTCGTTTTCATGTGGATGATTGGCACAACCTGGGCAACAGCTGTCTCTGGCAGAGGATGCGTCACCCCGCAGTACCCAATCTGGCGTCCGCCTTTGAACGTGGGTGTGATGCGGATCTCGGCCGCGAAGGACGATCCATCCTTGCGGACGAAGATGGTCCGTCCTTTGAATTCACCCTTCTCGCTGGCAGTCTTCAACCAGGTAGGGACGTGTTCCAGCACGACCAGTCCCGGAGAAAAGATGGAGACGCGCTTGTGTCCGATCACCTCATCGGCACGGTAGCCGAAGATTTTTTCAGCGCCTGCATTGAAGGTCTGGATGCGCCCCTCCAAGTCACAGGTGATAGTGCTTGTAACGGTAGTTTGAGACATGATGATCCTCCAGATATTCAAGGATGCGCTATTATACCCTCTGCACAAGGACCTGACATGCGATGCACGGAGCTTGTCGAAGTGTCTCGCCCGCATCACCGCCTTCCTCACCGCTCGCGTGGAAAAAAGTCATAATTAATATTGGTATTCAGGAGACACGTCAGGACTTATTCATTCACCCTTCAACTGAGTCAATTCATCGGGTGCATTCCGGTACTGCTGTGTATGGAGTAATTTGAGGGAGATGCGTGGCTATATACGTTGGTATGAGTGTAGAAGTTGGCCCCGAGTAATCCTTAGTCTAAGGAACTGCCCTGACCGGGGACCCAAAAATTACAGGCTGACCAAAATTACTGCAAGTAAAGAATTAACTTTGCTAGAGGGACCAAAATCCTTCGTGGACTGCCCGAGCTTCTACGTCCAGTTCCAATGCGGGCCCTTCTACCTCGACCTGACGCTGGCTGCACGCAAAAACCTCACGGCACGGAAGCAGCAAATGATCGGGGGACGGACCGACGAGATTGTACAGATCAACTTCACTGAAAGCATAAACGACTCGCCCCACATTTCCCCAATGGATGGCGCCCGCGCACATCGCGCACGGTTCGGTACTGGTATAAAGGATGCAGGTCGCCAATTTCTCCGGCGGGAAGTGTTGACTGGCAAGCCGCATCAGATTGGTTTCGGCATGGCCAGTACAGTCACGACCAGTAACTACAGTATTCTCTGCTCGCAACAACACCTGATTATGTTCATCCACCAGCAGCGCGCCGAAAGGATGATTACCATGTTCACGGGCTTGTCGTGCGAGATCAATGGCAGTTCTAAGGTGGTCAAGATCTATTGCGTTCATGGAAGATTTCCTTCGGTTTTCATTTAGCTCATATCCTCAAACAGTATGCAGCCCCAGGTGAGCGGATCGATGTCCGCGATGGTCTGGGAGAAGGTCCATCGATGGCCACCGGGATCCTCCGCGGTGTATTGTCGTTCGCCGTAAGGATAGTCGGCAGGTGGACTAATGATCCTTGCACCTGCCTGTTTGGCACGCTCGTAATGGTTGTCGATGTCATTCATGCGTACCAATAGAGCAGCAGCCCTTGGATTTCCACCCTGCCCGGTAACGATGACGGAACCCTGCCTAAAGGAGAGCTGGGCGCGGTGATTCCCGATCCGCAACCGTTCCACGAGGCCAAATGAACGGCAGAGCCACTCAACCGCCTCGCGCACATCGGGGTAGGGAAGTTCTGGGATAACTACGTTGGGTGGCATGGAACGGTTCATAATCATAGGTACATCTCCTTGTCAAATGATTATTGGATGCACGTGTACGTCCCTCTCCTTACCAATTTTGAACCCAATTTATGTGGAAGCAATAAGACCTAAGGCCAAGTTCTTACCAATTATTGCTTCAGTCAATTGAGACAGAACCAAAAACCTCAACTGAAGATATTACGTCCACATCAAATGTATTATCCATTCTGGATAATATATTGTTAATGTCTAGACCTGGTAGCATCTGATTTGTTAACATTGATTCCATCATAGCGGCGATATATGCTAGAAGTTCTTGTGGAGAAAGCTTTGATAACTCTCTTGAACGATCACCTATGCTTGATCTATGGTGTTCTTCTGACATTGTGTATTCTCCTAACCAAATTAATTTACATAATACTATGTGATTAGATCGATTGTATCATTGCGATTATTAAGTTCTGTTATCAAATCCTTTCCAAAATTCTGCCTTCTCCCCTTATAATTGACCCAACCAATCCCCAATTACTAATTACTCCCAAATCCTATGCCTAACCCCCTAATCGAATGTATCCCCAATTTTTCCGAAGCGCGGCGACCCGAAGTGATAGACCAGATCGCCGCGGCCATCTCCTCCGTTGAAGATGTGCGCCTGCTCAACCGCTCCTCCGACCTTGACCATAATCGTACGGTGCTGACCTTTGCCGGTCCGCCCTTTGCTGTGGAGGAAGCTGCATTCCGTGCCATTCAGACCGCCGCCGAGCTGATTGACATGGAGGATCATACCGGCGAGCATCCGCGTCTCGGTGCGACGGACGTGGTTCCTTTTGTCCCGCTATCGGACGTAACGATGGATGACTGTGTTGCGATGGCCAAGCGGCTGGGGGAACGCGTCGGGAACGAGCTCAGCATCCCGGTCTATTTATACGAAGCGGCGGCCACGCGTCCCGAACGCGCCAACCTCGAAAACATCCGAAAAGGTCAATATGAGGGACTCAAATCCGAGATCGGATCCGATCCGGACCGCGTGCCGGATTACGGCCCATCTGAACTTGGCGCGGCGGGAGCAACTGTCATTGGCGCGCGCAATCCGCTGATCGCGTTCAACGTTTATCTTACAACGGCTGATGTTGACATCGCAAAGAAAATTGCCAAAGCCATACGTCATTCTTCAGGCGGACTTCGTTACGTCAAGGCACTCGGCTTGCTCGTTGAAGGACATGCCCAGGTCTCGTTGAATCTCACCAATTATCACGAGACCCCCGTGGCACGCGTCGTTGAAATGATCCGGCGTGAAGCCGCGCGCTACGGCGTTGGCATTCATCATAGCGAACTGGTCGGGTTGATCCCGCAGGATGCGCTAACGGACGCGGCGGTCTGGTATATGCAACTGGATCAATTCGACAAAGCTCAGATTTTGGAATCCCGCCTCTACGAATCGCACGCTTCATCCCAAGCTGATAACGGCCCGTCGTTCATCGAAGAATTGGCCTCCCCGACACCCACTCCCGGAGGCGGCTCCGCCGCCGCGTACGCAGGCGCGATGGGTGCCGCGCTCGTCGCCATGGTCGCGGGGTTGACCATTGGCAAGAAGAATTACGCGAATGTGGAAGCCGGGATGCAGGCTACCCGTGTGATGGCCGAGAAGCTGCGCAAGGAATTAACCCTGGCTGTTGATGACGACGCGTCTGCATTTGAAGCCGTAATGGGTGCGTTCAGATTGCCGAAAGGGACGGAGGAACAAAAAGCGGTGCGTGCCGCAGCGATCCATAATGCCATGATGAACGCGGCACATGTCCCGCTTCACGTCGCGCAGGATGCAGTTAGGGTCATGGAGCTTGCGCTCAAATGCGCCAAGGAGGGCAATGTCAATGCCGTCAGCGATTCATTGTCTGGTTTTACCATGTCCCGAGCCGCGTTAACCGTCGCAGGCTATAACGTGAAGATCAATCTCAATTCGCTCGAAGACAAATCGGTGGGGGAGAAATTACTGAACGAGTTAAAGGAACTTGAAGTAAAAGCGGACGTGCTCGAAAAGGAAATCCGCAAGACCATGAAGGAGCGTGGAGGGATATAAATATGGACTGCAGGAGCTTGCTCCTGTTTTCATTCTAACAAGACTCTCTTGAAGTAGATTTGTAGTCAGGTCTACTGCTCACGCCGTCGCCCCCTGCAGGGATGCTGCGCTAAGGACCGCACTGGGAGCGTTGTTTGAAATATATTCGCGGCCCGCAAGAAAGTGCTAACTCGTCAGCCAGCTGGCGGACTCCCAAGCCTTTCTATTTTATGAAGCATATATTTGGTATTCTATTACTTTTGGTTATTCTTCCGTCCTGCGCGCAGGTTCAGACTCCCCAAAGCCTGCCAAGTGTTACGCCGACTGTATCCGAGCCTGTGCAGACTTCAACCTCAACCCCCATACCTGTTCTCCTCTTCCCAACGAATACACCGGTTGCGTGTGATCCATTCATTGCTGACTATTGCATCATTGATGGACACTTCTTCCTTCGACGTCCGGTGAAGCCGCCCGCGAACGATTCGGTAGATTCAACATACCGGTATGGGTCAACAGCCAATGGGACGCGTGACCCGCATCACGGCGTGGAGCTTGTGAATGAATACGGCACGCCAGTCTACGCCGCGGCGGATGGGAAGGTCATCTTCGCAGGTCCAGATGAGGAAGCGGTCTATAGCCCGTGGGCAAATTATTACGGCAACCTTGTCGTCATCAAACATGCAGATGGATTGTTCACATTGTATGCGCATCTTTCAAAGATCAATATCCAGGTGAATCAGGAAGTTCTGGCGGGGGATAAGATCGGCGAAGTTGGCAGCACCGGTGTGGCAATTGGAAGCCACCTGCATTTTGAAGTTCGTTATGGAAATGTGGAAGATTATTTCTCAACGAAAAATCCCGAGCTGTGGCTGGCCCCGAGCAAGGATGAAAGTGGTGACTTATCTGGGACGCTCATGATTTCCATTGTCGATCAGCGTTTTGGTTTTCAATATGCAGAATTTACAATCAACTATTATCCGGATCCAAATCGGCCACAGGCTAAATCCTATTACGTCTCGACGTACGCCCGCGATATGATGACCGGAGATGAAAACGCGGTGCTGGGCGATCTGCCTTCCGGGCATTATCGGATCGCGTTGGAATATAATGGCGGGCATTACGAACGCCGGGTTGAAGTAGAATCGGGAAAACTCACGCAAGTTGTCCTGTTTGTTAAATGAACGTGACCGTCATTTCATCTTCGAGCAGCATAAAATGTGGCCGTCACCTCTAAATTCAAAATGGAGAAATTATGGGACTCAAACCTGATCACTGGATCCGCAAGATGGCACACGAATATCGCATGATCGAGCCATTCGAAGAGAAGCAGGTACGCAATGGCGTGGTCTCTTACGGGGTTTCGTCGTATGGATACGATGTCCGTGTGGCGGATGAATTCAAGATTTTTACCAACGTCTTTTCCGCCACCGTTGACCCGAAGAACTTCGACATCAAATCCATGGTGGATTACATCGGCGATGTGTGTGTCATCCCGCCCAACTCGTTTGCGCTCGCGCGCACCGTCGAGTACTTCCGCATCCCTCGCAAAGTGCTGACGATCTGTTTGGGTAAGTCTACGTATGCGCGCTGTGGCATTATTGTCAATGTCACGCCGTTTGAGCCCGAGTGGGAAGGTTTTGTGACTCTGGAAATTTCAAACACAACACCGCTCCCCGCAAAGATTTATGCAAACGAAGGTTTGGCGCAAGTCCTTTTCTTTGAAGCAGATGAAGAATGTGAAATCTCGTATGCAGACAAAAAGGGCAAGTATCAGAAACAACAATCTATTGTATTGCCGAAGTTGTAAAACTGATGAATGCTGTCTTCACTGATCGTGTGACACATCTGGAGCCCGAAGGCGCCTACGCCGCGCTGGCTCGCGCGCAACAATTGGAAGCGCAGGGACGAGAGATATTGCATCTTGAGATCGGCCAGCCCGATCTTCCGACACCGCCTCACATTGCCCAGGCCGGAATCGATGCAATTCAGGAAGGGCACACTCGTTACACACCTCCTGCTGGGATCAATGAGTTGCGCGCCTTGATCGCGGAGGATGCCAGGCGACGGCGCGGCGTAGAGTTCAGTCCGCAAATGGTCATCGTCGCTTCGGGGTCAAGGCCGGGGCTGTTCTTTCCAACACTTGCATTGGTCCAGCCGGGAGATGAAGTTATCTATCCCGACCCAGGATTTCCGACTTACCAAGCTATGATCCGTGTGGCAGGTGGAGTGCCTGTTCCGATTCAATTAAAGGAAGAGAAACAATTCTCCTTTAATCTGGATGAATTTGATTCGAAAATATCTGATAAGACGAAGTTGATCGTGCTTAATTCACCGTCCAACCCGACGGGAGGTGTAATCCCAATTGAAGACCTGGAATATATCGCAACTAAGGCAAAAGAACATAATGCTTGGGTGCTGACAGATGAAATCTATTCGCGTCTTGTTTACGATGGGATGAGTGCGCCTAGTATCGTATCTATTGATGGAATGATGGAGCATGCTGTTCTAGTGGATGGATTCTCCAAGACATTTTCCATGACGGGTTGGCGACTGGGTTATATGATCGCTCCTCTTGCGTTGGCAGAGCGACTGGAGTTACTGCTTACGCATTCGACGGGCTGTCCGGCCTCTTTTACACAATACGCCGCGATGGAGGCCATCAGTGGCTCACAGGAATCCGTCGAGCAGATGCTTGCTGAGTATATGCGTCGCCGCGATTTTATCGTGGAGGGGTTGAACTCGATACCAGGTATCGTATGTCAGAAACCACAGGGCGCGTTCTATGTTTTCCCAAATATCAAATCATTCGGGCTTTCATCAGAGGAGATTGCGCGGCGGCTGCTTGACGAGGCGGGAGTCGCTGTTTTAGCGGGAACAGATTTTGGCTTGGGAGGAAGCGGATATCTCCGTCTGTGTTATGCCACTTCGATGGATGTCATTGAACGAGCATTGGAGAAGATGCAAAAGTTCTTCAAATACCTCTAGAGAGAAGACCGAGGATAACCTCCTCGGTCTTATTGGTTAAATTTTTTTTGCGTCCTCGATGGCTTTGTTTGTATTTACAAAGGGAAGGAGAATTAATCCTACTACGAAGAAGAGTATTAAAGAGAGAATTGCAGGACGTAAACTACCAAATATTGTGACGGCGATCCCAAAAACAAGGGTTCCGAGCCACGATGTACCGCGTTCGCTGATTTCATAAATGGAAAAGAATTCGGCCTCTTTGCTTTTAGGAATCATTTGGGAGAAAAGACTGCGACTGATCGCTTGTGAACCACCGAGCACAGTGGCGATAAAAGCACCTAGGATGATAAACTCCGTTACACGGGAATCCCCTTGCAAACCACGGTATGCATAAATTACTACCCCGGCCCAAATGATGAGACTGACTATGATCGCCCGTTTTGCACCGATCCATTGGGCTAATTTTCCCCAGAATAAAGCGCCACCAAATGCCACGAATTGGATCATTAATATGACTGCGATGAGTGTGTCTTGTGTTAACTCAAGACCTCCAGCCAATATTGGCGCAGCGGCAAAGGAGGACGCAACTGCAATCACGGTCTGAATGCCATCATTGTATATTAAATAAGCTGTGAGGTATTTTGATGTTTCTGGTAGTGTCTTGTATTTTCGCCGAAGAAAAATTACTAGCATGATGACTGGCCCAAACATAGGAGCAAAGACTGGCAAGATCGCAAGTTCTAGTGGCCACTGTTGCACCGTCATCAATCTCATGACAGAAGGGGTAATTAATGGAGCCCATATGAAAATTGCAAGAGGAGAAAGCAATAAGGATGCAATTAATTTTGGTGGCGCTTCCATCGTTTCAGAAAGTTGTTTGAACGCGACGCTAAATATACTTTCCCCTTCTGGGATTATGCGAGCAGAATAACGTGATCTAAGCCGTTTCCATGTTATTGTTGAAAATCCTAACCACCACAAACCAGCTGAAGCCAGGTTGATACGAACAGCAACATCTGCAGGAACGCCGAGACTCTCTCGTAAAGTAAAGAAGGCCAAATTGAGAGCGAGTAAAATTCCTCCGCCTAGATATCCCATTGCCCAGCCATATGATGAGACACGGTCTCGCTCTTCTTCGCTAGCAATATCAGGTAAATAGGCATTATAGAAAACGATGGCAGCGCCAAAAGACAAATTTGCGATGATAAAAAGAAGAGCTCCTAGCCACCATACACTACTCTGTATAAAAAACATTGCGATTGTAGCCAGCGCTCCAATAAATGCAAATAACTGTAAAAGCTGCTTTCGGCGATGAGAGTAATCTGCAATAGCTCCCAGAATTGGCAGGAACCCAGCCTGGAAAACTACCGATAGGGAAATTGCAAATGGAAAGACAGCATCAGGTGCAATGGGGAGTCCGAGGAAGTTCACCATTCCATTTGCTTGGGCCGCTTCTCTTGCGAGGGATGCAATGTATGGGCCAAGAAAAACTGTGCCGACTGTTGTGCTGAAGGCTGAGTTTGCCCAGTCATACATCGCCCAGCCAAAAATTTCACGTCTATCGTTTACGGTTGCCTGCGAGGTCGTCATTGTGCCTCCCGAAAGTGTTTTGGCGATACTACCAGTCAAAACCCCGTTTGCCTCTAACTAGTTGCGCAAAGGCGAGAATGTGATAGAATCACATCAAGGTGAAGGAAACGGGGTAAAGAAAAAAGCTAAAAAGCCCCTTGCGTATATATAAAGCTTGGTTTATAATTACCGTTTGCTATCCCGCCAAACTGTGCGGGATGGATTCGTGTGTTTACTGCTTCTCACGTTGATTTTCTCGCTTGCCTACGCTTGGCGTCAGGTTACCTAAGATAGATGTAGATGATAAGGCAGTACTTCGTAAACAATGTGCACAGGCCCAACCAAGATCAGGAGTGAATTGAATGTCTTCTTCTTTGCCACGTAAAAGTTACGCGCGTATTCCTGTTAATATCAAACTTCCCAATCTAATAGAAGTCCAGCTCGATTCGTTTGAGCGCCTCAAGCGAGAAGGACTTGGCGATCTCTTTCATGAGGTTTCGCCGATCGAATCATACAACAAGGGAATGAAGTTATATTTTCCCAGCCGCGGTCCAGAATCCAAACAATGGGGACTCAAGTATTGGTTCGGTGAGCCGAAACATAATATTGAAGAATGTGTGGAACGTGATCTCACGTATGCCAGCCCGCTTTATGTTTCTGTGTTGCTGGCAGGTCCCGATGTGCCAGAGCCGATCAAGCAGGATATTTTCCTCGGCGACTTTCCAGAGATGACCGACAAGGGTACATTCATTATTAATGGAACCGAACGTGTCGTCGTCTCGCAGTTGATCCGTTCGCCGGGTGTCTACTTCGAGGCGCCCACAGACCGCGCAACTGGCCGTCCACTTGCCATGTCCAAACTGATCCCGGACCGCGGCGCGTGGATGGAGTTCGAAACCCGCAAGTCTGATTATATTATTTTGAAATTCAACCGCAAGCGCACTGTGCCGATCACAGTGTTCCTGCGCGCTTTAGCCGCAGTGGATGACGGCATTAAGGATTCTGCGCTTAAGACCGGTTCAGACGAAGAGTTGTTGTCCCTGTTCCAGGATGTGGATAATAACCCTGAGCGCATGTTCATTGCCTCTACACTCAAGCAGGAGCCCGAATGGGAGCTTTCAGGAGGGCTCAGCATCGCGGAAGCTGCACTGATCGAGTTCTTCAAGAAGATGCGTCCTGGCGATCCGGCCACACTTGAAAATGCGCGCCAATTCCTTGAAGAGCAGTTGTTCGATCAGCGGCATTATGACCTCGAGCGCGTAGGTCGCTACAAGCTTAATCAAAAACTCGATTTGGAGATTCCCATTCCTCATCGCACTGTTACGAAAGGCGATGTGATTAGGCTTATCCGGCGTATGATCCAGATCAATAACGGAGTCGAAAAACCCGATGATATTGACCACCTGGGAAACCGCCGCGTCAAGACGGTGGGGGAGCTGATCCAGAACAAGCTGCGCATTGGCCTGCGGCGGATGGAACGCGTGATCAAAGAACGCATGTCCATTCGCGACCAGGAGCAGTTATCGCCGGTGACGCTCGTAAATATCCGCCCGGTGGTTGCAGCGTTGCGTGAGTTCTTTGGCTCCTCGCAGCTTTCGCAATTCATGGATCAAACGAATCCGCTGGCTGAGCTGCGCCACAAACGAACGCTTTCAGCACTTGGTCCTGGCGGACTGCGTCGTGAGCGGGCAGGCTTTGATGTGCGCGACGTACATCACTCACACTATGGACGGATTTGTCCAATTGAAACACCGGAAGGTCCAAACATCGGTTTGATCGGACGTCTGGCTTCATTCGCGCGTGTAAATGAATACGGCTTTATCGAGACCCCATATCGAAAAGTCTTTAGAACCATGCAGCCCGATGATGAGCGTCTTGAGGGTCGTACATTGCGGGAAAATGTCCTTGATCCGAAAACGGAAGAAGTGCTGTTTGAGGCTGGTGAGGTAATTGATGCAAAGATGTTGAAGAAGATTGCCAAAACTGGCAGTCCGGTCAGCATCGTTTCATACGTTTCTGATCAGTTTGATTATCTCTCAGCCGATGCTGAAGATAAATATGTAATTGCCCAGGCAAACGCTCCCTTAGCAGAGAATAGAGAATTTGTGCGCGAGCGCGTCTCCTGTAGGTATCACTCAGGCTTTATCTTCTCGACACCAGATCAAGTGGATTATATGGACGTTGCTCCTCATCAGGTTGTTGGTATCAGCGCCGCGTTGATCCCATTTCTCGAACATGATGATGCCAATCGTGCCTTAATGGGTTCGAACATGCAAGCGCAGGCGGTCCCGCTTATTCGTCCGGAAATCCCCCTTGTCTCCACCGGCATGGAGTACCATGCCGCGCTTGACTCGGGTCAGGTGGTAGTGGCAGAGGCAGATGGTGAGGTAACTTCAGTTACTGGCAATTCAATCACTGTCAAGGAAAGAGGTGCGCCTCATGCCTATCAATTGCGGAAGTATCAAAGATCCAATCAGAGCACATGTATCGATCAGCGTCCTGCGGTTGTCAAGGGACAGAAGATCAAGAAGGGCGATATTATCGCCGACTCTTCATCCACGGAAAGTGGCCAGTTGGCCCTGGGACAGAATGTCGTTGTAGCTTTCCTGTCGTGGGAAGGCGGCAACTTCGAAGATGCCATCCTGATTTCTGAACGCCTTGTCCAGGAAGATCGCTTCACCTCTGTCCATATCGAAAAATATGAAGTTGAGGCTCGTGATACCAAACTGGGCCCCGAAGAGATTACACGTGACATCCCTAACGTGGGCGAAGATGCCATCAAAGACCTTGACGAGAATGGCATAATCCGCATTGGTGCTGAAGTTGGCCCGAACGACATTTTAGTTGGCAAGATTACACCGAAAGGTGAAAAGGAACTTACACCTGAAGAGCGTCTGTTGCGTGCCATCTTTGGTGAGAAATCGCGTGATGTGAAAGATACATCCCTACGCATGCCTCATGGTGAGCGCGGGAAGGTTGTGGATGTAAAGGTCTTCACTCGGGAAGAGAATTCAGACCTCTCGGCAGGTGTGGATATGATGGTGCGTGTTTCAGTTGCTCAGCGCCGAAAGCTGACGGCGGGTGACAAGATGGCAGGCCGCCATGGCAACAAGGGTGTTGTATCGAAGGTTGTACCTGTAGAAGATATGCCGTTCCTCGAAGATGGCACGCCTGTGGATCTTATCCTGAATCCGCTCGGCGTTCCGGGCCGTATGAATATCGGACAGGTGCTGGAGGTTCATCTTGGATGGGCCGCCAAACGGCTCGGATATCGCGCGGTGACCCCCGTTTTTGATGGCGCAACTGAAGAGGAGATCGAAGCAGAACTTGCTCGCGCCTGGATTGTGGATCAGGCCTGGAAAGAGGTGGCGGCGACTGCCTGGGAATGGATTAAAGAACAGGAATACAACCCTGAGTCTATTCAGGATGATGATGAGGTGCGCCGCCTTTATCTTGAGCAATGGCTGGGTGAACGCGACTATGATCCATATGATTTGAACGAACTGGATTATGCCCGCCAATCAACTGCTTCGGAATGGCTTCGTGATCGTGGATATGATCCCGATGCGATCTTCCACCCAGTGAATGGGGATCACCGCACGCGTGAAGAATATAATAAATCGGCAATTAATGCATGTCTGCGCTTGTGGATCGAGAGTCAAGGTCATGCAGGCAGGATTGCTGAAGCAAGAGTATTGGAGGTTGCGCAGGAGCTTACTCATACAACCGGTCAGCCAATGCCCATTCTTGGCAAGCAGACCTTGCGCGATGGCAAGACTGGTATCCCATACGACCAGCCAGTGACAGTCGGTGTGATGACTGTTTTGAAGCTTCACCATCTTGTGGAGGACAAAGTCCATGCTCGCTCGACTGGTCCATATAGCCTTGTGACTCAACAGCCCCTCGGTGGTAAGGCTCAATTTGGTGGTCAGCGTTTCGGTGAAATGGAAGTATGGGCGCTCGAGGCCTATGGCGCGGCGTACACACTGCAGGAGATGCTTACAGTTAAGTCCGATGATGTGCAAGGTCGCGTCAATACCTATGAAGCGATTGTAAAGGGTGAGCCTATCGAAGAACCTAGTATTCCCGCCTCATTCCGTGTGTTGGTCAAGGAATTACAGTCATTGGGTCTTGCCGTCGAGGCCGTCAATGAAGGTGGCGATGTGGTCAGATTTGGGAAGGATGAGGAAAAACAACATCCGCCCAAGTTCGATACTGGTCTGCTCGGCATCGGTGATAACTTAATGACCAAGCGGTAATCTTGACTGCAATGGAAGTGCGTGATAAAATTTTCGTTCGTTGTAAATAGAAAACGCGGCAATACATCCCGCTAACGACATGGCACCACAAATGAGGCCATCAGTGTAATTGTGATGGCCTCATTTTTTGCGCAATATCATTGTGAAGAATTTAGTAATCGGAGGCTGAACGTGCCGACAATCAATCAAATGGTCCGCAAGGGCCGCAAAAACAAGAAGGTTAAGAGCAAGGCTCCGGCTTTGCAATACACCTTGAATTCGTACAAACAGCGGCGCGTACGCCAGGAGAAAGGCGCGCCTCAGAAGCGCGGTGTTTGTACTATCGTTCGTACAATGACACCGAAGAAGCCCAACTCGGCGTTACGGAAGATCGCTCGCGTGCGGTTGACAAACGGCATCGAAGTCACTGCATATATTCCGGGCGAAGGTCATCAGTTGCAGGAACACTCGGTCGTCTTGGTACGCGGCGGTCGTGTAAAAGATCTGCCTGGTGTACGGTACCATATTGTGCGCGGCTCGCTTGATACTACCGGCGTTGCGAATCGCAAGCAGGGCCGCTCAAAGTACGGCGCGAAGCGTCCCAAGTAATCCTAATGGAGTATTAGATAATGCGCAGAGCAAAACCTGAAAAACGGGAAATCCTTCCCGACATCCGTTACAACAGTGTACATGTGCAGACCATGGTCCAGCATGTGCTTAAACGCGGCAAGAAAAGTACTGCAACCGGCTTGATCTATGATGCCATGGACATTATCAAGGAGCGCACTGACAAGAATCCACTCGATGTCTTTGATACGGCGCTTAAGAATGTTTCCCCTGTCATGGAAGTCCGCCCGCGCCGCGTGGGTGGAGCAACGTATCAAGTTCCCATGGAAGTTTCAGCGGATCGCCGCACAACCCTGGCGCTCCGCTGGATTTTGTCTGCGGCTCGTGACCGGGCCGGGAAATCATTTTCTGAGAAGCTCGCTTCCGAGTTGATTGACGCGTTCAACGAGACGGGTTCTGCAATTCGAAAGCGTGATGAGACCCATAAGATGGCAGAAGCCAACCGTGCCTTCTCCCATTATCGAGTTTAAACTTCTGCCTGCTTATTGATAAAGGAAAAAGGTAATTTTACAGAATGGCACGCGAGTATCCGCTGGAACGATATCGAAATATAGGCATCATCGCTCACATTGACGCTGGAAAGACAACAACGACTGAGCGCATCATGTTCTACACCGGGAAGACCCACCGCATTGGCTCGGTCGATGAAGGCACGACCGTCACGGACTGGATGGTGCAGGAACGTGAGCGGGGTATTACTATTGTTTCCGCGGCAGTTTCGGCTGAGTGGAAGGGTTATCAGTTCAACCTGATCGATACTCCGGGCCATATTGATTTCACTGCTGAAGTTCAGCGCTCTCTTCGCGTTCTGGATGGCGGCATCGTTGTGTTTGATGCAGTGCAGGGAGTTGAGCCGCAAAGTGAGACAGTCTGGCGTCAGGCAGATCGTTATGGCGTTCCGCGCATTTGTTTTGTGAATAAGATGGATCGTGTCGGCGCTTCCTTCGAGCGGACGATTGAATCCATTAAGGATCGCCTGGGTGCTAACCCAATCCCAATGCAAATCCCGATTGGTTTTGAAGCAATGTTCCGTGGGGTTGTGGATCTAATGGAACAGAAGGCGATTCTCTGGGAAGATGATCTTGGTAAAGAACCAAAGATTGTTGAAATCCCCGATGAATTGAAGGCGCAAACCAAAGAGGCCCGCGCTTATATGGTTGAGAGAATTGCCGAGCTTGATGAGGAGTTAACCGTCAGGTACCTGGAAGGGCAGGAGCTCAGTATTCCTGAAATGAAATCTGCTTTGCGCCAGGCGGTCATAGATAATAAAGCTACTGCGGTTTTTTGCGGCTCTTCTTTGAAGAACAAGGGTGTGCAGATATTGCTTGATGCTGTTGTGGATTATCTCCCATCTCCAGCCGAGATTCCAGCTGTACATGGAGTTGACGACAATGGCGAAGACGTTGAACTCCCGCCGGATGATAATGCGCCATTGAGTGCTCTGGTTTTCAAAATAGTTACTGATCCTTACGTTGGCCGTTTGGCTTATTTCCGTGTGTACTCTGGTGTTATTAGCCAGGGGCAAATGGTAAATAACTCCACCAAAGGCAGACGGGAACGTATTGGCCGGTTGATCCGCATGCATGCTGACCGCCGCGAAGATATTACGGAAGTGCGTGCCGGTGATATTGGTGCAGTTTTGGGTTTGAAGGAAACGTTTACCGGCGACACGCTTTGTGACAATAGAAAAATAATTCTCGAAAATATTTCATTCCCTGAGCCCGTTATTTCGATCGCCATCGAGCCTAAGAGCAACGCCGATCAGGAAAAGATGGGCGAAGCCCTTCGTAAACTATCAGAAGAAGATCCGACCTTCCGTGTTCGTTCTGATGAAAATACGGGCCAAACGATCATCTCTGGCATGGGTGAATTACACCTTGATATTCTTGTTGACCGTATGTTGCGAGAGTTTCGTATTCAAGCCAATATTGGCAAGCCGCGCGTTGCTTATCGTGAGTCGATTACTCGTCCGGTGGCAAAGGTAGACCATAAATATGCCAAACAATCCGGAGGACGTGGTCAGTACGGTCATGTTGTTATTTCACTTGAACCGGGTGAACGTGGCAGTGGTATTCTCTTTGAGAATAAAATTGTAGGTGGTTCAATTCCAAAAGAGTACATCCCAGCAGTCGAGAAAGGCGTTAAAGAAGCCGCTGACAGTGGCGTGCTGGCTGGTTATCCGGTTGTGGATATGAAGGTTACTTTATTCGATGGCTCTTTCCATGAGGTGGACTCAAGTGAAATGGCTTTCAAGATGGCCGCCTCTATGGCCTTTAAAGAAGGCGTTCAGAGGGGAGCACCAGTTTTGCTGGAGCCGGTCATGAAAGTTGAAGTGATCGTTCCGGATGATTATCTGGGTGAAGTGATCGGTCAGCTAAATAGCCGCCGGGGTACTATACAGGGCATGGAAGTTCGTCCGGGCAATGCACAGGCCGTGCGTGCCATGGTTCCGCTGGGCGAAATGTTTGGTTATGCAACTGAATTACGTTCAGCCACACAGGGCCGCGGTGTTTTCAGTATGGAATTTGACCACTATGCGCCAGTCTCTCAGGTGGCGGCACAAGAAATTTTGAGATAATAAATACTCGTTTTTTTCATCATCAGAAGGAGATTCATCAATGGCGAAGCAGAAATATGACAGGAGCAAGCCGCATCTGAACGTGGGGACGATGGGGCACATCGATCACGGGAAGACGACGCTGACAGCGGCGATCACGAAGGTGTCGCAGATGCTGGGCAAGGCGGAGTTCCGAGCCTACGACTCGATCGACAATGCACCGGAGGAGAAAGCGCGCGGGATCACGATCAACATAGCGCACGTGGAATACCAGACGGACAAGCGGCACTATGCGCATGTGGATATGCCGGGACACCGGGACTACATCAAGAACATGATCACGGGGGCGGCGCAGGTGGAT
>DASWKT010000019.1:0-12755 GCA_036396515.1 Anaerolineales bacterium
GCGCGCTGTGGATAGAAGCAAAGATCAATCCTATGTGCTGCATGTCTTAAATCAGGAGAAACTCGCAAAAGCATTGTTTCCGGTAGGAGATTATCCAAAGCCAGAGATTCGTGCAATTGCCGAAAAGCACGGTTTACCAACTGCTTCGAGAAAAGATAGCCAGGATCTGTGCTTCCTCGCCGGAGAAGACTATCGCAATTTCCTGCAGCGTAATGCAGCAGAGATGCTCAGGCCCGGCGAAATCGTCACGAGTGAGGGTCGTTCCATTGGCCAGCACAATGGGCTTGCGAATTACACCATCGGACAACGTAAGGGATTAGGTATCGCATCTCCTGTACCTTTGTATGTACTTGGAAAGAACGCAGGATCAAATATTTTAATTGTAGGTACGCAGGAGGAGCTAGGGGGGCGCGAGCTGATCGCGCGCGACGTCAATTGGCTTTCCGGGGAAATACCAGGTGAGCCTTTCCGTGCATATGTGAAAATCCGCTATACCGCGAAAGAGGCTGAGGCGCTGGTCACGCCAATAAATGGGAATCAAGTGCAGGTCCAATTTGACACGTCGCAGAGAGATATCACAGCAGGGCAGGCAGCAGTATTCTTCCACGAAGATCTTATGATCGGCGGCGGGATCATAATTTAGGTCTGCGTGTCGCCAGGGTATTGCTTTAATTCATTTTATCTAGCTCCATCACAGGCAAAAGTGTCAATAACTGGCTGATTCAAATCTATTCTAAGGAGCGTCACCATGACATATCGGGTTGAGTCATTAATGTCTGCACGTTTATTTGTTGTCCCACAACATGCAAATAACCGGATTTACTTTTTGAGCAATCTATCAGGGCATTTAAGTTTATATTCTATGGCCTATGGCGGCAGTGTGCCTGAGCCGTTGCTTCCACCGGACATCGCTCTGCAAAATCCACAGTTGATTGGCGGATTATCGTTTTATGTCTTCCCAAAAATTGATAAAGTGCTGGTGATGATAGATAAGGACGGGGATGAGAACTATCAACCAATGCTCATTCCAATAGAAGGCGGTTTCCCCGAACCATCCTTCAATAATTTCTTCGCTGAATATCGTGTGCATCTCAGTGAATGTGATAATGAGAAGAATATTGTTTATCTTTTTGCCGAGCGCCGCGATAAGGCGTTGAATGAGACGTATCGTGGGGACCTCAAAACGGGCAAACTCACAAAGGTCGCTGAGAGCGAATTTGGTCTGATCGTTGCCGCGCATGACAACGATCATAAAAAATTATTGCTCGGTACGGGCTACACAGTTGGCGATAGCGTCTTGTACCTGTGGAAGAATGGCAAACAGAAGGTGATTTATGGCAAGCCCTTGGAAGATCGCCAAGAGGCAGAGATCGTCCCGCTGAGTGGTCTGGGTTCCTCTGTGTTTTCTCCCAGTGAAAAGGGAGCTATCGTTATCTCTTCAATATTTGAAGATACGTACAGCCTCGGCTACATTGATCTTGCAAAACCAGGTGCCTTGGAAAAGGTAGAACTTAAAGGCGTGCAGCACAAAGGGGTTGGCGAGATGGTGGAGCTTGTTCATCTGAAAAAGAATCTTTATCTCCTTGTTTTCAATATTGATGGTTGCTCGTGGGTATATGAAGCCGTTTTCAATGAAAAGAAACGGCTCATGACGATTAAGCATGTTTTGGTTGGGATGAAGCCTCTTGAGGATGGGATGCTCGAGCACGTCGATTATGATCCCGAAGCAGATATTTTCACGTTCTCCTTCTCAACTGCCACTTCAGCGACTCAAATCTATACTGTCAGTGGCAAAAAGAGGGATAAGGTAATACGGCATACCAATGAAAAGATTCTGGGGATCCCTGATGAATATCTTTCAAAGGGAGAGGATGCGTCCTATCTTTCCCACGATGGCTTGCGCGTCTCTGCCCGTCTGTATCTCCCTGCAAAGGATCTCCGCTTTAAAGGTCCGCGCCCGGTTGTCTACTATATCCATGGGGGCCCGCAGGGACAGGAACGTCCCGATTTTGCATGGTTCTCTATGCCTCTGATCCAATATCTCAGCCTGCGTGGTTTCGCGGTCTTTGTGCCAAACGTGCGCGGCTCAACAGGATATGGACTCGCTTACACCAAGCATGTAGATCGCGATTGGGGCGGCCAGGATCGTCTTGATCATGTCCATGCGATGACAGAAGTCCTGCCGAAAGACAAACGGCTGGATGTTTCGCGTGCGGCAGTCGTTGGGCGCTCTTACGGCGGTTATATGACTTTGATGCAGGCAGGTCTTCATCCTGATTTGTGGAAAGCCGGTTGCGATATGTTCGGTCCCTATGACTTGTTGACGTTTTTTGAGCGAATCCCGGCGACGTGGAAACCTTATTTCAAGATTGCGTTGGGTGACCCGGACAAGGCTGATGAGCGCGCCTTTCTTGTGGATCGCTCACCCAAAACGCATTTGCATAATATGTCTGCACCCATGCTGGTCATCCAGGGACGAAACGACCCACGCGTTGTTGCGGCAGAATCTGAAGATCTCGTCAATGAGTTAAGGGCGAAGGGAAAAGAATTGGAACTCCTGATCTTTGAAGATGAGGGGCATGACGTGCTCAAATACGAGAACCGTGTCATTTGCTACACTGCGATCACCGATTTCTTTGCAAAGCACCTGAACCCGTAAATTTTGGAATGCGGGAGCAAGCTCCCTCAGTTTTTGAAATTCAAAGCCTTATCTTGCGATGACTCTCCCCACTATTCTCCTTGGTCTGCTGATTGCATTGTTATATGGCGCTTTGTATCATCTCATACGCGGAGGAAGCTTTTGGAGGTTGCTGTTGTATCTGGGTCTCAGTGTTCTTGGTTTTACGGCGGGTTATATCGTTGGTCTCTGGCGTGGGTGGATTCTGGTCCCGCTTGGTTCGCTCAATTTGGGTCTTTGTTCCATCGGGAGCCTGGTTATTCTTGTTATTGGTGACTGGCTCGGCCATATCGAACCCGGTTAGGAAAGCAAAGTATAATCTGCGCCTGTCTTGGGAAGCATCGTTTCAATATTTGAACAAAAATTTGATTTTCATGTGACATCGTCTACAATAAAGTTTGGCGATTAATTCAAGAACCGCTGAAATAAGGAGTATTGTATGGAGCAAATAAAATTTGTGATCGATCTATTTTTGCACCTGGATGAGTATATGGCGAATATCATCAGCCAGTATGGCGCATGGACGTATGCCATCCTTTTCCTGGTCATCTTCATGGAGACCGGTTTTGTCGTGACTCCTTTCCTTCCTGGCGATTCACTGTTGTTTGCAGCAGGTACATTCGCAGCGCTCGGTTCGATGAACGTCTGGCTGCTGATCGGGTTGTTGATCGTGGCCGCGATCGGCGGTGATACCGTAAACTACTGGATCGGTCATTACCTGGGTGACCGCGCCTATAACATCAAGTGGATCAAGAAGGAATACCTTGACCGCACGCACGCCTTCTTTGAAAAGCATGGCGGCAAGACGATTTTCCTGGCGCGCTTCGTTCCGATTGTACGCACGTTTGCTCCGTTCGTCGCAGGCATGGGGCACATGTCCTATAGTTATTTCTTTTCGTATAATGTGTTCGGCGGTATCGTATGGGTTTTGCTGTTCACATTGCTGGGATATTTCTTCGGCAATATCCCATTCGTAAAGCAAAACTTTGAAGTAGTCATTATCGCTATTATTCTTTTGTCAGTCATCCCCGCCGTATGGGAAGCCTTGAAAGCCCGGCGCGAAATAAACATGGAGAAAGCCAAAGCGGAAATCGAGACGCCCTGAGGCGTCTCGATTTTTGTACCACAGTGCACATGAAGTGGCTTGCGATTCTCTTTTCGCTTCTGATCATCCTCATTATTGTCCTGGCAGATATGGGAGCTTTGCCGCACTTTTTGCAGGTCTGGAAAGATCTCCCCTATGGCGATAAAGCGGGACACTTCATCCTGTATGGGATCCTGACCCTGCTGGTCGACCTGGCGCTCTTTCGCTCGCTCTCGAAGCGAAGCCGGAAGTGGCTGGTTCTTACAAGCGGCTTGATCCTTGCCCTGTTGATCGGTCTTGAAGAGTTCTCACAACAATACTTTGCGGATCGCACATTCAGCCTAATGGACCTGGCTGCCAGTTATCTGGGTGTGATCTTCTTTTCATGGCTGGCATTGCGGATTGCGCGTCTGGATCCCAGCAATGAAATATAGAACAAATCAATCTTGAATTCAATGTGTAATTACCCGCTTCTGCGAGAAACCCTCACGCAAAAGTGGTCGGTCAACAGAGAAGCTCGCCCGCTGCGAGCGCGTCGGCTCCCTGTGCGGGCTAGGATCCCTTTTGCTTGGAATGTAGTACGCCCGAAAGAGTGGCCCATGCGCTTGCCTGTCGCCATCTTAGTCCGGTCAAGATGTGCCAAATCGGCTCCAGGATGGTGCTACCCAACGCGGCGCCACGGTAACGAGTGTCTCCTGGCGATTTTGGATATGCAATGGAGCTTGCTCAACAGCGAAAAGCTCGTAAGATGCGGATCTCGCGGTTGCCACGATTACACTTGCGCTCGACGCGAATCTTGAGCGTATAATTCGTAAAGTCATGCTGAGCTCGTCGAGTACGACCGCTGATTCGGAGGTGTCCCATGGCTATCCACCAGACTGCCTATTTCGTTGTTCGCGATGACGCGCTTGAAATATGTCAAAAGGCAATTCGCGAGTTTGTTGATTACGTCCGCGAGAATGAACCCGATACATTGCTCTACACATCTCTTCAGGGAAAAGAGCACTCAACGCACTTTCTGCATTACTTTATTTTCCGTGATGAACTGGCGCGCGAGCGACATGCCAACTCGAATGCAGTAAACAACTTCACAAGTATCCTTTATCCCAATCTCATCGCACCGGTCGACTTCACCGAGTACAATCTATTTGAAAGTACGAAATAGATAAATCATTGCGAGCAGTCTCCCTAATGCTACTCACTAACTGGAGGAAATCATGACCGACAAGATTCTGAATTGGGGATTGCTGTCCACGGCACGGATCAACCGCGCGTTGATCACTCCGCTACGGTCCTCAAAACGAAATCATTTATTGGCGGTGGCTTCGCGAACGCAAGAGTCGGCGGATCGATATGCCCGTGAATGGAAGATCCCGCGCGCGCTTGGATCCTATGAGGCTTTACTCGCCGATCCTGAAATAGATGTCATCTACAACTCGCTGCCCAACCATCTCCATGCTGAATGGACGATCAAAGCGGTTGAAGCGGGCAAACATGTCTTGTGTGAAAAGCCAATCGCGTTGAGCGTCGACGAATTGGATGCAATGAAGGAGTCCGCGCGCAAACATGGACGCGTCGTTGCCGAAGCCTTCATGTACCGGCACCATCCACAAACGCTCAAAGTACAAGACATCGTCAAGAACGGTTCACTTGGGAGTTTGAAATTGATCCGCGGTTCCTTCAGCTATGTCCTCACCCGCGCGGGGGATGTCCGTCTTGACCCGGCGATGGGAGGCGGAAGCATTTGGGATGTTGGGTGTTATCCGATCAGCTATACGCGGACGGTCGCGGGGGAGACTCCGCTTGAAGTTTTTGGCTGGCAGGTGACGGGTCCGACAGGAATCGATGAGACCTTCGTCGGGCAGATGCGATTCAATCACGAGGTGCATGCACAGTTTGACTGCAGTTTCGCGATCCCTTTCCACGCATTTATGGAAATCGTTGGAAGTGAAGGAACGTTGAACATCCCGAATCCTTTTAAACCCGGCGTGGACGAAAAAATGTTTCTGACCCGTGAAGGTAAAACCGAGACGATCAAGATCAAGGGGCAGGAATTATATATCGGTGAAGTGGAGGACATGGCTGATGCGGTCCTGCTTGGACATTCACCGCGCATTTCATTGGATGATTCTCGCGCGAATGTTGCAGTAATTTCTGTCTTGCTTGAGTCCGCGCGTGCAGGAAAAGCCTGTAAAGTTTGATGCGTAAGGTTTTACGTGAGGGCCCATGTTCTGGATAGATCAATGGGGAGTTCCTATGTTTGTCTTCGGCTAGACAATCCCGTCTCACTCGGCTACACTTGCATTATTCTTTTTCGGAGGCCCCTTTATGGATTTCCATAATACTAATGATTCCGTTACCCGCCGCGTTAGGGCGTTCACTGACCGGGCTGCAAGGCTTAAAGCGAACGATTTATACTATTTCAACATGCCTGTGGCTGAGCTTCTGCCGGGGATGAAGGTGCGCGTGAACGGGCGTGAGATGGGCATGTATGCTTCTTATAGTTACCTCGGCTTGGTCGGACACCCGCGCATCAACGAAGCCGCGAAGAAAGCCGTGGATAAATTCGGCACGGGCACCAATGGCGTGCGCATGCTGGCTGGCACGTTGACGCTCCACAAGGAACTTGAAGAGACGATTGCCAATTTTAAACACGCCGAAGCCGCAGTTACCTACTCATCGGGCTATGTCACCAATCTGACTGTCATCTCATCGTTGATGGGCCGCGGCGATTACGTGTTTTCGGATAAGTTGAACCACGCCTCCATTGTCGACGGCTGTTTGATGTCCGGTGCGGAGTTTCGCCGTTTCAGACACAAGGATATGGAACATCTCGAAGGCCTGCTCAAGAACGCGCCTGCGGATGTTGCCAAAATGGTGGTCGCAGACTCGGTGTTCAGCATGGATGGCGATATCATTGACCTGCCCAAAGTGGTGACGTTGTGCAAACAATACAAAGCTTGGTTAATGATTGATGAGGCACATTCCATTGGGGTGCTTGGAAAGACAGGCACGGGCATTGAAGAACATTTCAATATGTATGGCGAGATTGATATTAAGATGGGCACGTTGAGCAAGACCATTCCTTCTGTTGGTGGATACGTGGCGGCAAACAGGGAAATCATTACCTATCTGAGTCATGCCAGCCGTGCATATATTTTCTCTGCTGCTTTGCCACCCGCGCAGGCGGCAGCCGCGAATGAATCCTTCAAAGTCATTTTAGATGAACCCTGGCGTGTTGAACGGCTCAACCAGAATACCAAACAGTTTATTGGCGGCCTAAAGAGCATGGGCTTCGATACGATGCTGACCGAGACTGCCATCGTCCCGGTGCTATGCGGCGAAGATGACACTGCCTTCGCCATGACCCGCGAAGCGCAGCATAACGATGTATTTGTGTTGCCCGTCGCTTCGCCTGCTGTGCCCGAGGGACTCGCCCGCCTGCGTGCGACGGTCACTGCTGCGCATGATCCCAGCGAGATCGAACGCGCTATGGATGTCATCGGCGAAGCGGGGAAGAAGTTAGGGGTAATCAAGTAGTGGCTTTGAGCAGGAAAAATAAAGCCCAGGTCTTGAATGACTTGGGCAATTTTGTTTAATTTTAGTCATGGTGGTGTCCCATTCATAAAGCCTTTTCCAGAATTCCTTTCAGCTCTTCTTCATTCAATGCAATCGGATTTCCTTTAAAGCTATTCGCCTTCATCGTCTTTTCGACGGCTTCTGGAAAATTCTCTTCACTCATGCCATACGCAGAAAGCACGGGGATATTTAAAGCGTTCACTAATTCACTTGTCCATTTCACACCATCGAGCGCACTTGCATTTTTATTGCCCGTCAGGATTTGCGCGATCTCAGTGTATCGTGCAATCGCCGGATGTTCAGGCTGGCGCGTTTCGAGTGCTTTGATATTCGCTTCCATCACCAGCGGCAGGAAGCGCGCACACAGAGCTCCATGGGGCGCGTGCAGCATTCCACCCAAAGGACCCGCGAATCCGTGCACAGCTCCGAGCGCCGCGTTTGCCAGAGCCAACCCACCGAACAGACTTACTAAGGCCATCCCTTCACGCGGCCCTTTGTCTGCGCCATTTTCATAAGCACGTCTTAACGACTGAGCCGCGTGCTGTATCCCTTCGCGGCAGATCGCGTCGGTCATCGGATTCGCTTTCACTGAAACGAACGGCTCGATCAATTGTGTAAGCGCATCCAGGCCCGAGCTTGCTGTGATCGCGGGGGGCAGGTCATAGGTCAATTCCGGGTCTACGAGCGCGATATGCGGCAGCATCAATGGGCTTCGCAAGCTTACCTTCACTTTCTGCTCCGTTGATTCGATTACTGCGTTGCGTGTCACCTCCGACCCTGTACCTGCGGTGGTTGGGATGGCAAAATAAGGCAAAGGCGTATGGACTAACGGCTGCCCCTTACCGACTACTTCCAGATAATCAAATATATCACCGGGGTTAGTCACCAGCGCAGCGATTGCCTTGCCCGCGTCCAGCACGCTCCCGCCACCAAGGCCGATGACCATGTCACAATCACGCGCCGCTTTCACACCGTCGCGCACAACCTCCACGGTTGGTTCGCCATGGACTTGAAATTCCGTAAATTGGATTTCCTGTGCAGACAGAATTTCCTTCACACGCGGGATCGCGTCTGAAGAACGTCCACTCACTAGAAGCAGATGCTTTGTACTGCCCTCAATCTGCTTGCCTAGCTCGTTCAGTTTCCCAGCCCCGAAAATGATACGATCTGCTGTGGCGAATCCAAAAGAAAACATAGGCTTTGCACCTCTATTTAAACGGACTCCGAAGTCTCCTGACTTCGGACTCGCGACGATGGGCGCCCTTCGGGGATGACACTTGCACCTGGTGCATACCTGCCCCGGGCGCAGCGGCCGTGGAGTGCAGGTGTAAGTTGACGGACTCCATCATTTACCAGTTTGGGTCTTCGGGGAAGATATTGGTGTACTTGACCGCCTGTCTCGGTTCAGCCAACATCTCTGTAACTGTGTCGCGCCAGCGTGCATAATGTGCGGTCTCTTTGTGCGCGGCGGCAGCATCTGCTGTTTTATAGACTTCAACAAGGATGAATTTTGTTGGGTCATCTGTCTGCTGGATCACATCAAAACGCGCGATACCTGTTTCCTTAACACTGTTGCTGGCATTCTCAACAGTTGCTTGTTTGAAGGCCTCGACAAATTCAGGTTTGACATTCACATGCACATGGACGATTTGCATTTTCTACCTCCTGTTAGATCATCTGTAAAATGCTTCCAACCAATTAATACCCCAAAACAGAATTACTATCCCGCAGTTTTTTTCGAGGAAAGTCAGGCGTCTTACGAAAACCTGCGCGACGCTTTTACAAAATGACAGAGATTGATCCTGAACCGAAATCTATTTGACGAGTTTGACGAGTTGAGGTCTGGAATTGGGAACACGCTTGATTTCCCCGCGCGCTTCCATGTCCAGTTTGACCGTGGTCACGTACCATGTAACAGAACCTTCGAAATTTCCATTTACTTCCTTCCCCACTGCTCGCGATAATTTCATAAATGTCATTTCTTGCTGTGTCTGCAATACACATAAGATCGCCTTGCGAATCATTTCATATTTTTCCTTGCTAATGTTCACTCCCTGTTTCTTTTCAGGGTGAAGTGTGCGAATCGTATCTTTCATTCAGGCCTCCTCTGTTCGGGGAGGCAATTTTACTCCCATCCTCGTACTTCTGTGGGCCGAATTCGGATCGCAGTTGAATATTCCCGGCTGAACTCCTCAGGGGTCATACTCAGGTCAGCAATACCAGTTTCGTATTTTTTGAAATAGGCAGGAACTCTGTGAGCAGGGGGACATTGAACATCTATCGTGGCATCTCCCAGAAAGACGATCACGTGCTCTTCACCAGTTTGATCTGAATTGAAGTGCAATGCGACCTTTGGATTCTTCAAGATATGTTTGACTTTATATGCTGTCGCCTGACTGAAGATGAGGAAGGTATCTTCCTCCCAGATAAACCAAACGGGCCTCGGCTGGGGCGCAAGCTTTGAATCAACGGTTGTCAACCAGATAACATAATCATTACTGAGATGATGATTTACTACGCGGCCAAATTTTGACGTAAGGTCTACCATATTCATGTGGCTGTTTTTATCCGCTCTGCGACAATTTCCGCGACGTCTTGGACTTGTACCATGCCGCCATCCGCTTTGGAAGCATCGCTTAGCATCGTCATGCAAAAGGGACAGCCAACAGCCAGGGTGTTTGCCCCGGTCTCCTTGGCTTCCTTGAAGCGCGCTTCATTGACCCGCATCGCGCCATTCTCTTCTTCCTTCCACATCTGCGCGCCGCCCGCGCCACAGCAGAAGGACTTGGCGGAATTGCGCGGCATTTCAATCGTCAGTACGCCAGTGGAATTCAATGTCTCGCGCGGCGCTTCAAACACTTTGTTATGGCGACCAAGGTAACAAGGATCATGGAATGTCACTGTGTACTGGTCACTGCTCACTGATAACTGTATTTTCCCTGCGCCAACTAACTCGTTGATGAACTGTGTATGATGAATGACTGTGTAATTGCCGCCAAAGGCGGGATATTCATTCTTGATCGTGTGCAAACAATGCGGGCATGTTGTCACAATTCGTTTCGGTTTTATTTCATTCAGGATTTCAACATTGGCGGATGCGAGCCCAAAGAAAATATCTTCACGTCCCGCCCGGCGAGCTGAATCACCTGTGCACTGTTCGTTCTGTCCGAGCACCGCGAAATTCACTCCCGCAGCCTTCAGAATTTTTGCAAACGCTTGCGCAGTCTTGTGGGCGCGGGCATCTGTTGCAGCGGCACATCCGACCCACCAAAGAATCTCGGGCGCAGGATTTTTTTCAATCGTCGGAACATTGAGTCCCTCCGCCCATTTCATGCGATCGGACTGCGAAATGTTCCACGGATTGGCGTTGCGTTCCATGCCTTTAAACGCGGTCTCTAATTGCTTCGGAAACCTGCTTTCCATCATTGTGAGATTGCGGCGGATATCCAAAATGTCGCGCATCGGTTCATTGCCAACGGGGCAAATATCCACGCACGCGCCGCAGGATGTGCAGGCCCACACGGCCTCCTCTGAAATCAAATCCAGCATCGGCACATCTGTCGGGCCGCCATAGTTCAGGTGATAGCGCTTATTGACCTCCAGCGCGGCAGGGGAGAGCACCTTGCCTGTGCCATATGCGGGGCAGACCTCCTGACAGCGAAAACACATGACGCACGCGTACGCATCCATGATCTGTTCCCAGCCCAAATCCTTCATCGTCGCTGCGCCGAACTGCTCAATGGATTGGTCGTCGAGATTGATATAACTTAATTCTCCGATGGATCTGCGTTCAGGCTTCAGTGCAAAGTTAATTGGAGCAAAGAACAGATGAATATGTTTTGAATATGGGAAGTAGGGAAGGAACGCGACCACCGCACCAATGGATAACCAAAACGCGACGTGTTCGGCGATGAGAAGTGTATTCGGGTTCAATCCCGACCATAAGCCTGCTGCTGTTGAAATGAACGGTTGCCAGGTGTCAACCCGACCCCGCATCGCAAGGTAAAAGGATTCCTCCAACATCCTCATCAAGTTATGTGTAAAGAAAGTTGTCGTGACGATAGCTGAATCGCGCAGAATGCCTGTACGTGCCTTCGGGTTGAGCAAGGTTGATTGGCGTGTTAACAGATGTGGAGGCCGAAGCACGTAACGGCGGAATGCCAACGATGCCATTCCAACCATAATTGCCACACCGAAGAAATCTGCGATCAGTCTGTATACAGCTCCAACCAGCCCGATGTTATAGAGCAGTTTAAATCCTGTATAGGCATAAATCAAATCTGTAAGATTGATGAGTAAATACACCAATAGTCCCCAGCCGATAAACGCGTGCAAAGTACTCACCCCAGGCCGAAAACGAAAAACCGGTTGGAAGAAGACAGCTTTGGCAATGAGTTCACCCAGCCGCTTCCAGAGGAGACTCCAATCAGGTCTGCCATGTCCGCTGGAGATGTGACCAATGATGCGCATTACACCGCGGTAAGTGAAGTATAGTGAGACCAGAACAGCAAGGGCAAAGAGGACTTTTTCAAAAAGACTTAGCACAGTTCCTCCAGAAATTAGAGTTGAGGCATGCGTAGTTTAGCACAGAAAATAAAGCGGAGGTCTCAGCCTCCGCTTGTTCATTCATATGCCTTACCTATTTCTACTTATATCGTTCACATACTCGATCGCTCCCTGACACGCAGGCTCAAGATGCGAAGAGAGGTTTTCCCATGTCAATTCCTGTTGCTCATTGTAAGTGGTATCGAGGGCGTTCCCTAAGCAGCCAGGTCCCGCGTTGTAATTCACCAGGGTGAACTTCCACAAATCCTCATAGGTGGCAGAATTTCCTGCCGGACCCGTGGTAATATTCTCCACCAGTTGACCGGCCTGTTCGCAGTTCGCCAGGAGCGTATGTGCAAAGACGCCGATGCTGAAGTTGGCGCGGTCCAGGTCAATTCTCAAAGGACAGTTCTCGCAGTCTGCATTTACAGCGTTAATCAAGGATGTTCGGAGATATTCACGTTGTTCTTCATCCAAATGCAAATATCCTTTGCCGCATTCTGCTGAATCCATCACCAATGGACAGAACTGATAAAAGAATGGCGGATTCCATAGAAACGTCGTATCGGCCCCCTTTTCAGTCAGCTGACCCAGCCCCACATCATCCTTCATCCCTACTCCAGGCCAGAACTGGCTTTCTGTAGCAAACAGGTTTTTCAATAAATGTGCCGGAACGCCTGACTCCTGTGCGACATTCAATATGATACTGTCGAATTGATTCTGCCATTCCGTGACCGCTGTGCGCGCGATTTCCATGCCGCATGTGGATGCGCCCCCATCAGGAAGCAGACCGCCATCCGGGCATGAGCTCGCGTCGACCATGCCGCTCTGGATCAGCTTTGCCGCCAGGTAGTTATAGGGTATATCGGT
>DASWKT010000020.1:0-11831 GCA_036396515.1 Anaerolineales bacterium
TTGAGATCGGATTGCGAAATTTTCTTACAGCGGGTAATTTCAAAGCCTTTACGACCACGTTTGAAGATCTACACGGACTTGAGCAATTGCCTGGTCTGGCTGTTCAACGACTCATGCACGATGGATATGGCTTTGGCGCAGAAGGTGACTGGAAGACATCCGCATTAGTGCGCGCCATGAAAGTGATGAACGTCGGGCTGCAGGGAGGCGTCAGCTTCATGGAGGATTACACGTATCACTTTAGCGCTAGTGGCGATAAAGTACTTGGTGCACACATGCTCGAGATATGTGAATCGATCGCGTCCGGAAAACCCAGACTGGAGATTCATCCTCTTTCCATCGGGGGGAAGGCTGATCCGGTCCGATTGATCTTTGACTCACAGACAGGTCCTGCCGTGTGCGCTTCCTTAATGGATATGGGACAACGCTTCCGCTTGTTGGTGAATCAAGTGGATGTCCTGCCAACTGATGAGCCGCTTCCTAAATTGCCTGTCGCGCGTGCGTTATGGCTGCCTCGTCCCGATCTCAAGACCGCGGCAGCCTCATGGATTTATGCCGGCGGTGCGCATCATACTGGGTTTAGTTACTCTCTCACACCTGAGCATCTTCGTGATTTTGCTGAGATGGCAAACATCGAATATCTGCTCATCAACGAAGACACACGCACAGACGAATTCAAAAAGGAACTGCGCTGGAACGATCTGTATTATCAATTGAACAGAGCACTCTAAAGGAGATAGGTTTTTATACTACAGACAATTCTGTGACCTCGGTTGTAATCTTAAACCTGGGTGGTTTCTCGAGATGCTTTTTGACTTTGCACAATTCCGCAGAACGAATCAGCGAGTCGCGGTATTTCTCTGGGAAGGTGGGCGGGACATGGATTTCGAGATCGATCTGGTCTATCATGCCGTTTAGTCGATTGGGGTGAATGCGCTGCACAATCCGAATCCCATCTGTGCAAAGACCGCGCTGCTGACAAAACCCAAGAACGTAAATGCCCGCACAAGTCCCGATGGACGAAAGAAAAACTTCGAAAGGCGTTGGCGCGCTGGCTGTGGGAGGCTGGTCAGTGGGTATGCTGAAACCTCCAAAGTGAGCGTCCACGCGTGAGCCGCCCGGGAAGTCAACAAGTATTTCCATATTTGATCCTTATCTGATAATTATTTATCCACACCCGCCGCCAGATTTATCGCGCTTGAGTTGCAGCCTGATCTTCGCCTCAAATTCGAGGCTTTCATATTCAACCGGATTGGGACTACAGGATTCATATTTGCTTCCGAGGGCGGCGGGAAAGATATAACCGAGTTGATCGATATCAACTGATGAAGCAGCTTGGAAGCCCTCGTCCTCACCGAAGAACGCGATCCAGTTGTTGATGCCACCTTCAAGAATATAGACATTTGGGACAGACGAAGCCACGAGCTGCTTCCAGGCGTCGGTGGCGGCAGACTCGTCGTTACTCATTAGCACGAAAACGCTGTTCGAAGGCGGTTCGGTGAGAAGGTCCGGAATGATAGCTGGCAGTTTATCCAGTGGGACGTTGATGGCGCCGTTGATATGATAGAGGTTGTAGTCTGATTCAGGCCGGACATCCAGCATGATCAGATTGATGTTCTGGTTGTAAACAGTTTTGAACAGCTCAGCGGGAGCGATCTGCACGAGACGTCCTTCAAGCATTTCATCCGCAGAATAGGTGAAAGTATTGACGATGGGATCTGCGTTTTGCTGAGGAATGGTCTCTGCGCGGGTAAAAGTCAATTTGCTGTATTTTTCTGCGAGCGAAGGCGTGCCGATGAATACGACGCCAACCGCAAGCGCAAAGAGAGCTACTGCACCGGCGATGCGGAGCTTTGGTTCTTTCGTTAGATCTTTTTTACCGAAAATACGTTCGAGTTGTTCCGCGCCCCAGAACATGAAGAGCGCCATCAAGACAACGAGCAGGACAACAACACCGATTGGGAGGTTGAATACCTCGTCGAGGGTCAGCCGGCCGTAATAACCTGCATTGGTGTACCAGCCGTCGAAATATTTCTCAGTCTCACCGAAGAGGAAAGCGCCGAAGAATCCGCCCAGTACAAAGAACATGCCGTCAACTTTGCCCGTGGATGCGGCGGCAAGTGAAGTGGTTGGGCAGAACCCACCGACAATGAAGCCAACGCCCATGATGAGCCCTCCGAGGATTCCAGAGGACAGATAAGTGGGGTTGACCCAGACCTGGCTGAAATTCAGAAGGCCAAGTCCCACTGCCCCGAATATCAAAACCATCGCGGTGACGATTGCGGTGAACATGACTTTTAGAACGGTCAGGTCTGTGAAGTAGAACTGCGCGGCAAGTTTTCGTGAGTTGCCGAAACCGGACATTTCAAGAGTGAAGCCGAATGCGAAGCCGATTAAGCCGAAGACTACATAGGTCCACGGATTGGCGGCGCTGACGGCGATAAATGATTCGAGAGGAAAGCCCATTGTGTCCTCCTAGTTCCAGAACTTACGGACAAAATATGCCAGCGCATACGCACCCGCGAAGATGGCGAACATGATTGCCCATGAACCGGCTGCCAATGATGCGCCACCCGAGAGCGCCTGACCTGACGTGCATCCTCGCGCCATGCGTGCACCATAAAGAAATATCGTGCCGCCCGCGAAAGCCATTAGCCAGCGTGTTCGGTTTGAAACGTTCGGACCCTTGGTTGTTTCGATTTTGGCTCTTCCAAAAATCAAGCCCGATGTGAATCCGCCAACGAGGGCGCCAAGGAATACTGGGATGATCCAATCATCGAGCGGATTCTTATCACCACCCGCCATCTTGAGCAGATAAGGTGTCCGGTCCACGTGGGCCGGATTGATCTGGTCTTCGACGAAGGCCACAATACGGGTTGTGCCTCCTGAAGAGCCAAGTCCATTGCCTGTCAGGAAGAATGCTAGGAATAGAACGATACCCAGCACAACTCCGCCGAGGTAGGGATGGACATAAGGCTTTTCAGGCCGATTGAATGTACTTTTCTTTGTGACAGGAGCAGTCGTCATTTCTATTCTCCATCTTATCGCGCTGAGCGTAGCGCAGTCGAAGCGTTCTTGTAAGCTGCACTTCGTCTACGGGTCTCGACTTGCTCTCGACCTTCCGCTCAGCGCGAATGATTATTTCTTCTTCACTTCTTCTTCCACATGCTCATGCAGTTCCACTTCTTCATAGCCTGTGACCATACCTCGCATAGCTTCGAGCGGCGTTGCGCCAGTGGTAGTCAGATAAACATGGGCAACAATGAATGATGCAAATGTCCATGCGACAAGGGAGTGGAACGGGGCAAGGAAGGGGAGGCCTCCAAACAAATTTGCAGCACTGGGCCATTTTTGTACACCCCACATCAGAATGCCGGTCAACCCTTGCAATGGCATAAGCACATGCAAGATCATGAAGTAGGTGGCCTGCTGTAATGGATTGAGCCTCTTGCCGGGCGTCTTTTCAAATGGATGCCGGCCTCCTTCGAAGATACCTTTGGTGTAATACACTAACTGCTTGAACGTATCATCGAAGAAGCCATGGGGATGCGGAATATACCGGCGGATGGTCTCGGTTGAGATGTGATAAAACAGAGCAAGTATGGCGTTGATGGCAAGTGTGGCAGCGATCACATTGTGGATAATCACCATACTGTTGAATGAGAACGCGCCAAAGATATCGGGTCTGTGGATGATCAAGCCTGTGAACAACAGGATGACAATCGCAACTGTTTGCAGCCAATGCCAGAAACGCTCGTAAGCCTGATACATGAAGATGCGTTGGGTCTGTTTCGGACCGTTAGCTAGCTTCCGCGAGGAGATGTATCTCAGCGTCCCGTGCCCGGTGACACCGAAGAGCGTGCCCGCGAACAGCACCGCGCCGAGCCAGTCAATCCAGTTGACGCGGCTGGAGCCGAAGACATACATCTTGTCGTTGGCAGGGACAGGGTTGTAGTACAGTGCGCCGTCATCAGCTTTCACAATTTCCCCTGAAGCGTTGACATTGTTGGCCGCGTCAAAGGTCGGCATGACGCCGTTGGGCGCATAATTCGACAATTTGATTGGTTGTGAGACGCGGGATTCGTCGTTGTGACAGGCTGTGCATTCATTGACTGCATTCTCGCCGCGCGTCACGTTGTGATTGATGCTGTAGGGTTGGGTCAAACCTTCGATACGCGAATTATTGAGACCCAATGCGGTGAGTTTCGATTTAATAACCTCTTCTTTTGCAGAAGAGTTGATGACAACTTCATCCTTGGAAAGAGAGCCATCTCTATTTGCATCGAAAGCGTAGACGATGTCACCCGCGTACGCGCCGTTTTCGAAGAACGCCGTTTCCAGGTCGAAGAGACGAACGGGGCGTTTATTCCCATTGGCATCGTCGTAGACCCAGTAATATGTCGTGATCAGGTTGTACGGTGCGAGCAGCTCTTGTCCGTCTCTGTTGGTACGATTCAACAAAACGGGTTTGTACCCAGTGACAAGCGATGTAACCGCGTTCGGGTCTCCATCCACGCCGCGATAGGCTTTGACGGGTTGTTTGTCGAGGGTGAGCACTGTCCAATCGTAGGATTGGATGGCGGGCGAGTACATCTGCGGGATGTGACAGGTTTCGCAGGCAACCGCCGCCATGTGCTTTTCAATATATGGAAGCCAATCGGAGTGTCCCTGATTCGCATCGTGACATGATTCACAGCGGCGCATCGTCCCTTTGAGTTCTGGTGCGACGTTGAATTGCGCGCTCTGTCCGCGTGCAAAGTTATGATCGGGTTTCTGCAGATATTCGCTGATCTCCAGTGTGCGCGGATCGTAAAGCAGATGATCAGGTTCCGCCTTTTGTGCTTCGTCTGCATGCGCAGGATTGTTCAGCGCATAGTGACAATCGGTGCATTGCAGTTGTCGTTCAGCATGGATGTCCCAAGAGCGGTTGAGTTCTTCCTTTCCGCTTAAGTTCACGCCTGATTCGGAGATTTTTTGGGCTGCGATCACCTGACCTGTTGTGGCAGTTTGCGGGTAGTTCAAGTCGCCAGCTGAGATTGTGAGAGGCTCATTTGTATCAGTGTGGACCTCACCGTGACACGCCGCGCAGTTTGCGTTGGTTGGATCCTGGATTTTGATGATGTCAGCTTTGAGTTCATTGTTTTCATCAAAGGCTTCTGGATTCCAATTTATTCCACCATCCTGAGATGAGCGGACGACGATTCCAGTTCCATCGAGCGTCGCCATGCTGGCATAGCCAAAACCGCCAACGCTAATGTAATCCTTGCGGGTCTGAAGATTTGGATTTTCAAGGTGGCAAAGGAAGCAGTTCATTTCCATCGTGCCGGACTTTTCCCAATCCCACGCTTCGGCTCCCCCAGTTTCTAAATTCAAAATGTTTGCTTCCGGATTTGCTGCATCTCCTTTTACATTGGCTAAAGCGACCCCCTCACGTGAGGTAGTCGCAGGTCCGCCTCCAACGATCCGGTCCCCGTAAAGCATGAGCCACTCAGCCGTGGAGAGGTCAAGCCTCTCGTCACCTTTTTGTGAGAGGTAACGATAGGTGAGGGGATCCCAATTGCCGAATGTCCCTGTGCTGGAGTTATATCCGCTATCTTGCGTGTAATCACGTAATCCCAGATCGGAATGGAATGCGTGGCTTTGGATATATTCGGTGTCGTGACATTGTCCGCAGGTTTGCATGGTGGAGAGCGCTTTTCCTGAGGTCAGCACGTTTTCTCCGTCTTCATCGAGCAGGGCAAAGGTCGGGTGGAGAGGAGAAGTTTGCCCAACGGGAGCGGGAGCAGGCTCCGGCTGGGCAAGAGCGGTGCGTATCCCAAAGGCTGTGATTGCGATGAGCAATCCAAAAAGGATGAGGAGACCACGCGTCGAAGTTTTCATGTTGTTCATTTATCCCTTCCACCCCATTCAACGGGATCACCGGGATAGCCAAGGCCTTCCCAGTCCAAGCGACCACTCTCTCCGTGGCAGGAGTCGCATCCCAGTGCGTTTTCGGAGGGTTGCACCATGTGAGTTGTGGGCCAGTACATGTAGGTTTCAGCGAAGCCATATTGACCGCTGTATTCCAGACCAGTGACAGGTGCAGCGATCTCGAAAGCGCTGTTCCAATCGAAGTTCGTCCAGAAGCCGTTATCACCCGAGGTGATCGGTTGGAGCAGGTAATTATTTACCTTGTCATAAGGTTGCCTGGCGATGTGTAATTTGAACGGAAAGATTTTTGCATTCATATCGCTGATCTTGCCTGCGGGTTTGTTGATATAGGTGATTCCGTTCGGGTCAATTTTGTCGCCGAGTAAATAACGGTATTCGTTGTTCCCATTGAACCAGCGATAGGTCGGCGCGAAGTTCTTATCGTAGACGAATTCACCTTTGATCTTTAAATAAGTGAAGTGATCATCGGGTCTACTCTCAGACCCAGCCTTTGACCAATCCCAGAAGATTTTTGTTGGGTCTTCGAGCGCAAGAGCTGGCACATGACAGGTCTGGCAGGCAACAGCAGAGAGATGTGTGTTGAGGCGTTCGTCTGCATGTTGTTGATTGACGTGACATTGTTCGCACGAGACTTGTTCTTTTGGATCAATGGTGTAATTATCCGCGATCATGCGACCAAGGATTTGATGATCCTTTGTCCAATGACAGTCCGTGCATTGCATGTCGAGTTTGCCGCCCATATGAACATCATTATTTTCAGTCGGGAAGTAGAGACTCTCGTCGAGATCGCCGTGCTTGACGCCGTTCCCGCCGCCGCCGTCGAAGTGGCATTTGCCGCAGTTCTCACGAGTCGGCGCCCGGACTGAACGAGCCGCGGCGAGCAGGTCAACACCTTCAGCGGGATTACCGAACAAACCTTTGCCATAAGAGCCTGTATCCGCATGGCAGGCGAGGCAATCCACGTTTTCGGCGGTCGCCAGCGCGGTCTCTTTTCCGGCTTCCCAGCCATAGCCTGCATGACAGGACATGCATTTGTTCTCGTTTCCCTGTGAGCCGATACAGAAGTTATTGATCTGATTGATCTTGCCAATCGTCACATCTTCAGCGCGCCAGGGGACGTCGAAGGCTTTTGATTCCCACGTCCAGTGTGTGGTCTTCATCACTTGCGTTGCCGCGTCTGCGTGACATTCAAGGCAGGCGCGTGTCACATCCTGTCCCGTCTCGAATTCGCCTCTGAGGATGTCACTATGATCCACATGCACAGGCTTTTCAGGGAGATAGTCTGCAGGGTTTGTGGACGCCTCATCGGCACGTGGCAGGAAGTAAAGGACGGGGAGGAGAATCACCAAAATGATGCCGAGCAGTCCCAAGGTCCAGAAAGGGAAGCGCTTCTTCATACATTCTCCCGTGTAATTTCATTCATCAGGCTGATCCGTTGGTTTAGACCATCTCGCATTACGGAACGCAACAGGTCAAGTGCCTGGACAAGTCGCTTGTCTGAAAGATGATAGGTAATTGTTGTTCCCTGACGCGTGCTGTTTACCAGCCCGCGATCACGCAACACCTTGAGATGACGGGATGTCGTAGGTTGGCTCACGCCGAGTTCATTTGTCAGTTCGGTTACATTAAGGGGAGATTCACTCAAGGCATACAACATCAGGATGCGGGTGGGGTCCGAAAGAGCGAAGCAAAAATCCGCTTCGAGTTGGGAGATTTCCTGCTTTAGGGTTTGTGTGAGCATCTTTGCCTGCCTTTATATGAATAAACGAATATATGCACGCCCATCATAATATTGTGACAGTTTGTACAATAGTGGATGATGTCACATTAAATTGGGTATAATGTCACACAGAATGATGTATCATTTTGGAAACTTTGGCAAGGATATGCAATGGCTCTCTATCAGCATGATGCAGTTTCAGTAAATATCGGGGAACGACTGCGCGAGCTTCGTGAGGCGCGCAATATTTCCATGCGTGCCCTTGCTACAAAAAGCGGACTTTCTGCGAATGCCTTGTCGATGATCGAGCGCGGAAGAGCCTCGCCATCCGTCAGTACTTTGTATAAACTGGCAGATGCGCTCGGGATCTCCATCACATCGTTTTTCGGTTCAGATGCAGAGAGAAAACAGGTTGTCTTTTTGAAAGCAGATGAGCGGACGCGCGTATCGTTTACGCGGGGAGTGTTTGAGGCGCTAGGCGGCGAGCAATTTGTGGGCCGGGTGGAGCCTTTTCTGCTGACGCTTGAGAATAATGCGAACAGCGGTCCGCGCAGCATGATGCATACCGGACATGAATTTGTTTTTTGCCTGCGCGGTGAATTGGAATACCAGGTGGAGCGCCAAATTTATCAACTTTCCGCCGGTGATAGTCTTCTGTTTGCGGCACACTTAAAGCATCGCTGGAAGAATCCCGGCAAAACCGTTGCGACTGCTCTGATCATCATTTCGGGATTCGAAGAGGGGGAGGAACTACACGCCATGCACTGGAAAAAAGGCGAATAGAATCGATTCATTCCAGGCCGATGTCTGATTCAGATTAACGGGCGTTATTTCATCTTTCGCGTCTATACGCGAGGAGCTGCGGCAAACTCTGTCCGTGGCAGGCTGGTCTTGAGCAACACTTGCATGATTTGCTAAGCAAATCACATGCACACTTGCCCCGGGCGCAAGTGCCGGGGAGTGCAGGTGAGTCGGAGGGAAGAGAGTCAGAGTTTGATGCGTCGGCGGTTCTTGATGAGATCAAACTGAACTTAACCTGAATGTTATAATCCTCCGTGTGCGTAGAAGGTATGTCACAATCTTCGTCCTGGGGATCGCTAGCCTGTGCGTGCTGGCTGGTCTGGCGTACAACCTCCCGCCAATCCATGATCGGCTGGCCTGGCGGGTGGACAACCTGCGTGTTGAGATCAAGCGCTCCCTTAACCCACCCGAGCAGGTAGTTTTTATTCCCCAGGAGCAGGTCGAAGCCATCGTGCGGGCGACCTTGACGGCGCTGGCGCCCACGCCAACCCTGACGCCTCCCCTCGACCTGACTGAAACTCCGCTCCCCTCGCCCATCCCCAGCCTGACGCCGACACCCATCCCCGAAAACGGTTCACTCGATGGCATTCGCCACGAGTACCAGAAATTCAACAACTGCGCGCCCGCCAGCCTATCCATGGTGCTGTCGTACTGGGGCTGGGCGGGCGACCAGTTCGAAACCCGCGCGTACCTGCGGCCGAGCTTCGAGATCGACGATAAGAACGTCAACCCGTTCGAGATCGTGGACTTCGTTGAAAAGTACACTGAATACGACGCCGTGTGGCGCGTCGGTGGCGACCTGGATCTGCTGAAGCGCCTGCTGGCGGCCGGCTTCCCGGTGCTGATCGAAAAAGGATTGCACCCTTCCCACGATGCCTGGCTGGGCCATTACCAAATTATCAGCGGTTACAACGATGCCAGCAGCCAGTTTCTGGTCTATGACTCATATGAAGGTCCGCCTCAGGCTTATGGGGTTTCCTACGAATTGATTGGGCAATTCTGGCGGCACTTCAACTTCACTTACGTGGTCATCTTTCCCAACGCGCGCGCTGCTGAAGTCCATTCGATCCTTGGCCCACACAGCGATCCCCAGCAGAATTTCCAATCTGCTGCCGAGCTGGCATTGGCGGAAGCAGGCAGCTTGACGGGTCGGGAACAGTTCTTCGCCTGGTTCAATCGCGGGGCAAACCTGGTGTACCTGCAGGATTACGCTGCAGCTGCCCAGGCTTACGATACCGCCTTCGCCCTGTATGCAGCCCTGTCCTCAAATGAACGACCCTGGCGCCTGTTGTGGTACCAGGATGGCCCATTTGCCGCTTATTATCACACCGGGCGCTACCAGGATGTGATCAACCTGGCGCATACCACCTTGATCAACGTGGACAAACCGGTGCTGGAAGAAACGTACTACTGGCGCGGGATGGCAAAATCGGCGTTGGGTGACCGGGAGGGGGCGCTCGAAGACTTGCAGCGGGCGTATTCCCTCAATCCCAACTCCACACCTGCCGAAGAGGAACTCCGCCGCATCAATTCTCTTGGCACAACTCCTTGAGTGTAGGCGCCTACCCGTCCGGGAATTGACTCAATGTAATCTCCAATCTTGCTCCAACGAAGACTCAACCACATACGAAGCTCAATCGATACGTACGATGTGAAACCTGCCTCGCATCGCAAAATATTTCTACACATTGAAAAACTCAACGGATGAGCCTCTTGATATAATAGAACAAATGTGCTTAAATTCGAGAGACCCATGCCATCTCATGCAGAGGTTTGTTGTGGCATTTTCAAGAACACCTGCAATGGGTATCTGACCTTCAAGCCGGAGGTCGATGAAATCTCAAGATTAGAGAAAAGAGGAGCAGAAGTATGAGCATGCTCTATGAGGAGAGATCCTCAGACTCGCCTTATATAGAAACGATTACGCGAGGCTGGACTGCGAGCGATGGTTCCACGATCCGTCCCGCCGAGATCAACTGGCATATGGTCTTCGTGCGACACAATGGTCGCGTACAACCAGTGTTCGTGGGACCACTGAGGACGGCTGGCGTTGCGTCTTGGGAAGAAGGCGCTGAGCTTCTTTGGATCAGGTTTAAACTCGGCACCTTTATGCCTCATCTACCCACAAGGGACTTCCTGGATGTGGAGACGAATCTGCCTGGCGCAGCGAGCCAGTCCTTCTGGCTGAAGGGTTCTGCATGGCAATTCCCGGACTACGACAATGTAGAGACCTTTATAGACAAGCTCGTGCGTGAGGAGGTGCTGGTTTGTGATCCTGTCGTGAACGCCGCCTTGCAAAACCAATGGCCGGAGATGTCATTACGCACTGTGCGGCATCGTTTCTTGCGGGCCACCGGGATGAGCCAAAACTACATTAGCCAAGTCGAACGCGCCCAACGGGCGGAGGCTCTCCTAAAGCAAGGCGTTCCGATCCTTGACACTGTTTATGAACTTGGCTATTTCGATCAGCCGCATCTGACCCGATCGCTGAAGCAATTTATCGGGTATACGCCGGCCGAAATCGTTCGCAGGAGCAAGCCCGATTGCCAAAATATACAAGACACTATCCTTTTGCCGGGTTATGATACAAATGTTCTAAGAATTGTCCAATAACCAAGACTAGAGGAGATTCGAAATGTTGCTTAAGAACAAAAACGCTATCATTTACGGCGCAGGAGGTGGGATCGGCGGCGCGGTGGCCCGAACCTTTGCCCGCGAGGGCGCTAGGGTCTTCCTCACTGGACGCAGCCAGGAACCACTCAAGGTGGTCGCGGCTGATATAGCGGCTGCAGGTGGGGTTGCCGAAGTTACAGAGATTGATGCCCTCGATGAGCAGGCGGTCGAGGAACACGCCCGGACAGTCGCCTCACGGGCCGGTAGCGTCGATGTATCCTTCAATCTGATCTCGCGCGGGGATATGCAGGGCACTCCACTCGTCGACATGACAGCAGCGGACCTCACTCACGCTGTCATCACAGGATTGACGACGCATTTACTCACCGCGCGGGCAGCGGCGCGTCATATGATTGATCAAAGGTCCGGTGTCATTCTCGTGCTGACCAGTGGCTCTTCAGTGGGTGCACCGCCCATGATGGGCAGCACTCCTCCCGCCGATGCCGCGCTGGAAGCGTTCATGCGATGCCTGGCTGCCGAACTTGGACCCCACGGCGTCCGCGTGCTCGGACTGTGGACGGCGGGTGTTCCCGAAACGCTCACCCCCGAAAAGATCGCCTCAGTCAACAGTAACATGATTATGGATGACGCGGGCCTCGAGAACCTGAAAGGGCAGATGGCACAAATGACAATGCTGCGCCGAATGCCTGCCCTGGCCCAGGTCGCGGAAGTAGCGGCGTTTCTGGCCTCGGATCGAGCCGGCGCT
>DASWKT010000021.1:0-2883 GCA_036396515.1 Anaerolineales bacterium
CCTCTCCCGATGGAAATTTCATCGTCTACAACCTGCGTCGCTTCGATGATCTAAACAGACTCGATATTGTCCTGCTCGAGATCGAAACAGGCAAGTCAATCTCGCTGTATGGCAAGCCATCCACGCGGGCGTTATCGCCAAAATGGTCTCCTGACGGCAAATGGATCGCCTTCATAGCACAGGAAACTGAACACAACGAGCTTTATCTCATCAGGCCAGATGGCGACTGCTTGCATCAACTCACGAAAGCAGGCGAGGACATTTCTCAATTTGATTGGTCGCCCGATGCAAAGCAACTCGTTTTGGTCCTGAACCGCAACGGGGCGTTCGATCTGAGTCTTGTCGAAACGGAATCAGGCTCCGTCCTGGATCTCCGAAGCGGTGCAGGCATTCATTCGAATCCAAATTGGTCAGCAGATGGCTCATTTATCACGTACGAGTATGAGAGTCCACTGCTCCCACCCGACCTGTATCGTATTGATATCGAAGGCAGGCAGATCACACAACTGACATTTTCCAACCCGCCAGCCATGCAACAGAATAAATTGGTATTGCCCGAGATGGTTAGCTACAAAAGTTATGACGGGTTGGAGATCCCCGCGTTTTTATATCGTCCTGCGAAATCAAATGGCGCTGCGATTTTATATCCACACGGTGGACCAAAAGACCAATATGGATTTTTCTGGGATGAACTCGCGCAATACTTTACGGCAAAAGGGTATACCTATTTAGCACCAAACTTTCGCGGCTCAACCGGCTACGGTAAAGAGTATGAACGGGCCAACTACAATGATTGGGGCATTGGTGACACCCAGGACTGTTTGCATGGGGCGAAATTTCTGCACAGTTTTAAAGATATCGGCTCGGATCGGATTGGGATCGCAGGCGGAAGTTACGGAGGTTATATGACCATATGTTCTTTATCGCGTGATCCTGAATATCTCTTCGCCTGTGGTGTGTCGAAATACGGCGAGGCGAATCTGGTCAGTTCGTGGGCACAATGTGAGAAGCGCCTGCGTCTTTATACCGAAATATTTCTGGGGCATCCTTCGGCTAACCGAGCTGTCTATCAGAAAGCTTCCCCCATTACCGAAGCAAAAAACGTGCAGAAACCAGTATTAATCCTGCATGGATTGCTGGACACCATTGTTCCCCCCGAAGCCTCGGTAGAATGGGTGGATGCGCTCAAGCGACATGACAAAGTCTTCGAATATAAAACATACGGCGATGAGCCCCATGGCTTTTTGCGCCGTGAAAATTTGCAGGACGCGTATGAGCGTATGGAGCGGTTCCTGGACTGGTATTTACTACCGCGCTGACACTGGTCCCATTTTTATGGGAGGAAACATGGAAATCAAAATTCGCAGTCACATCTTGTTCTCTCCCGTCTCCGCCGCCCCACCCAGCGAGGCGCAGGGGATTGGCGCAAAACGTATTCGCGAAGGATTGCGTCTTTGTGCAGAATTGAAATATGACTACAGCGAGCAATCTTGGCCTGCAAAACGAATATGGTGTAGATGATGAATTTATGTTTATGCGCCTCCCGGAGCGTGACGCGCCAGAAGGCATTGTGAACTACGCGCCTGATTTTTCCATGTTTTCTGTTTGAGTAAATAATTCATAGTTTATAATGGTGTAATTGTATGATACTGGCTATACGCAAATTACAAATATTACAGAGGCTATTACAGAGGCTTCGATGACAACTTTCTTCAATTACGACGAAATGACCTGGGACGCGGTCGCTGATCTGCTGCGTGACACCCCGCTGGTTTTGCCGCTTGGCTCGGGATACGATTTGAATTTGCTCGCTGGCCAATTAAGCGATCCTGTCCATGTCGGACTCCTGCCAGCCTTTCCCTTTGGCTGGCGCGGCAGTGGGCTCGAAGTCCCCGAGCCAGTCTTCTTTCAATACATTGTTAACCTCCTCGACAGTTTGCGCGACGATGGATTCTCACGCGTCTACTGCCTTGCGCCTGCTGGAATTGACCCTCAATCATTTTTCATTCGACAGCTTTCATTATCGTGTCTGCGTCTTCCACACATAACACATGATTCACCAATTATTCATTTACCATCGGATTCCGAACATGGCAAAGTGATCCTGATTCCAATCGGGCACACGGAACAACATGGGTATCACCTGCCCCTCTCCACAGACACCATCATTATTAATGCAATCACACAAGGTACGGTTACCGAATTGCCTACGCGCAGCCATGCGCTACCTGTAATGCCTTACGGAGTCAGTACGCATCGTTCATCTTTTGCCGCGACCATGAACGCAGGTGGGCGGGCCTTTGAGGATTTTTGGCTTTCAGTAATTGACGTATTGGTTCAACGCGGCTTCGACCGTTTTTATCTAATGAGTGGACATGGCGGTAACGTATCTTTCTTGGTCAATATTGTGAAGTATGCTGGTGAGCGTCATCGCAGGATTTTCTGCGCGACCACGTGGCTTCATACGTCAGGCAGGATCGGTGGTGAGGCCCTGAAAAGGTATCGTACATCAAAGATTGGCGGGATGGGGCATGCCGGAGAATTGGAAACCTCCTACCTTTTGCATCTGCGTCCGGACTTGTGCCACATGGAACGCGTCGTGGACGAAACGGATTTTGTTGCCACGCCTGATTACTACATGGACTGGATCGATGGAGGCTCACTGGTCGCGAATCCGCCCTGGGATGATGATACGAAAACGGGTGCCTATGGAGCTGGTAGTCACGCGGCAGCAGAGAAGGGCCGCTTATGGCTGGAAGCGGCGGTCAAGGAGAAAGCTGATCATGTCGAGCAAATCCACGAACAGCATGAACGGCGCGAGAAGCGTAGGAATGCGGGATATGGATTATGGGGAAAGTTCAAGTGACTGTGTGCGAGTTGCTT
>DASWKT010000022.1:0-4642 GCA_036396515.1 Anaerolineales bacterium
TGCGAACTCGGCAGGCGTCATGGCCGCGCTGCGCTGCAATTTCCGTTTATCTGCCACCACATCGCTCATACGGAAATAACAATTCATGATCACATCTGTCGATTCTCTGCCTGACGAAAGCTCACGTAACGAGGACCGCGCAATTTTAGCGATCTCCTCCAATGAATTACTTCCCGCTCGCCGGGCATACTCCCTCCAAAATCGGGAAAACCTCCAGGCAAGAAAAGCGATAAGAAGAATCAACAACAAACTAACAAGGTAGGATATCCAGGCTGTCTCTTGCGGCGGCTCGTACACAGGCGGCGGGAGGGCCCCGGCTCCTTTCGCGGGTTGATTATCGCCTGCAAAATTGAGGGCCTGCCCAAGCGAAGCGATCCTATCGCCGTAACGTGTAAAGAAAAAATACAATGCCCAGTAGGTGAACGCCATGCGGATAAAGAGTCGGATGAACCGCTTTCGCATTTCCCGAGAAAGCAGTACAGCGATTAATACCACCAGAAGAAACAATGATACCCACAATAAGATCTGGGATTGAACTGAAACCTCGGATAAGATCTCGCCAAGATTCGGTCGAGCCTGGATAGTATCCGCCTCTCTCTGACCGAATGGCTGGGCCTCGCGAAAAGAAACATCGCGCAAGCCGATAGCCAGTACAGTTAAGGCCCCCACGGCGAAGGCGGAGATTAGTAGAACCCAGCGCTTATTTTGGAAGAAGGAACGCATGGTGAATCAAGGAATTTTACCATTACGGCTATAATTACAAACACCCTCGCCATGACTGAATCACTGAATGAACTGTGCAGTGCCCTTCTACATCCGCAAGCTGCGGAAGGACTGCGCCTGTTCAATGCGGGCGAATATTTCGAAGCCCACGAAGCGTTGGAAGATGCCTGGAACGCAGAAAAGGGGCAGGTTCGCGAGTTATATCGTGGGATACTGCAAATCGCGGTTGTCTATTTACACGTTACCCGCGGGAATTACAACGGCGCGCTCAAAGTCTATGGGCGGAGCCAGAGGTGGATCAAGGCTTGGCCCGATATTTGCAGAGGAATCTATGTGGGTGAACTACGAAAGGATGCAGAAGCAGTCATTAATGAAGTGCAGAGGCTGGGAATGGAGAAAATTTCTGAATTCGACCTTTCGCTGTTAAAGCCTGTTAAGTGGGATGAAAGACAAGCCGACAAGAAACATGTCTATATGTGCGACCGCTGCGGACATGAGATGTACGAGAAGAACTGCAAAGTCACGTGTCCCAATTGTGGGAATCGCTTCGACTGCTCGGATTTGAATATCTATTTTGATTGAGAAGTTGCTTCGCACCGAGTGAGGATGTACTCCTCGCCGAACTAGACGAAGCGTGAGTCTTTCATAAATTTCCCTTCTGCTGCGCCAGGCAATGGATTAGAAAGGTGCATCACGACTGAACGAGGATTGCTCTCGCGGGCGCACCATCTGAGCCAGCCAGTTTCAATGGCAGGCAATACAGGTCATAAAAGCCCCGCACTACTTGTGAGAGATCCAATCCTTCAACCACGACAACTCCCGCTTTGAGCAAGACCGTGTGTGTTGGTACAGAATCACCGTATGGCGCAACCGAAAGATAATCCACACCAACCAGTTGAATACCGTGCTCGACCAGCCATTCAGCGCCGTCTTCTGTAATGGCGACGAAATCGGTTTCAAATATTGACTCGCCTCTCGCCCATAGATGGGAGTTGCGCGTGCCAAATAAGACGCGCTTCATCTCTGAAGTGAGCTCTGTCCGATCCAGCACTTCGGATGTGATCGCATCGATCCCATCCGGAAGTTGCGTCACATAACATGGACCCGTCAGCACTTCAAGTGGAAGGCTTTCAACGGTGCGGCCATCGTTGAGAAAGTGGTGAGGCGCGTCGACGTGCGTGCCGAGATGCACACTTGAGCTGATCTTCGTAACATTGGCATGTGCGCCTTTGTCCATGGATTCGAATTGTTCCAGTACAAGGCCTGGGTCACCAGGCCAGGTGGGAAGATTCGGCGAGATGGTGAGTGAAATATCGTAGATGGTCATGGCAATCTCCTTTTTGTTCTTCGCGCTGAGCGAAATGAGCCGATGGGCGAATGAAGATGAAACGTTTATCATTGCCGGGCCCGCTTCGACTGCGCGCTCCGCGCAGCGCAAAAAGACTATGGCGTAGACGTCGGCGTATGTGACAAAAACAGGTTTGAAGTCCCCGAAAGAGGTGGGATGGACATCGGGGTCAACGTCGGTGTGATGGTCGGAGTCGGGGTCGGATTGAATGGAATCCATCCGCTGTAAAAAAAATATTCCTGCAAGAAGCCTGCGCGTTCCTGCTCTGTCATCAGACGCGGGCGTGAATAATCTTCAAGCAGGGCCGTGATCAGTTCCATGCTGATGAATCGCCTGTCATAGATCACATAGCGATCAAGGAACTCGCGGCGAATGCCAGGTGGCATCCAAGCCTGATCGCCCATCTGGTCGAAGAACAAATTTCCCAGCCCATAGTGAATGAACGCATCCTCATAAAATTCCATCATCTGTGCATAGTGGGCCTGACTGCCACTGACAATCGACGCGCCCGACTCAGCCATCAACCGGAAATCATCCATCTGCTGCGGGCTGGGACGCGCGTCATAACTCTCGTTCCACTGGAACGTGGAAATTACCACGTAGCCTTCGGCATTCAATTCGCCGATCTTTTGGGTGAGATACGGGAAATTACACGGGGCCGCGCCAGGATGAAAATCCGTTGCTGTTGGAAAGCGATTTACATCAGGTTTATTGCAGCCAATAAAGGCGATCTTGTTGCCATTGACTTCAAACAGCGCGGGCTTGAGCGAATCCCGCAAATCCACGCCGCCGCCGAAATAGGGGAGCCCATTCACCTTATAGATCTCGATCGTTTCCAGCATTCCAGCCGCGCCACGATCAGCAAAGTGATTACCTGTCAGCTCAACAACATCCGCTCCAATATCGGTCAGCAGGTCAATGTATTTCGGGTCACTGCAAAATACAAGCGCGCCTTGGTCAGGCTTGGGAAATGTGCAGCCCGTAAAAAACGGAATCTCATTGCTCACATGTGCAATATCTGCCTCGCGCATCAGATCACGGATCTTTTCCCCGGGATAGGTTGTGCCTTTTAATTCCATTGTGAATGCAGTCGCGCGCACAAGCGCAGTCACACCGGTGAGCATCACTGTCGTGAGTTTGGAGGGATCGTAGTTGGAAGTTGGGAGATTAAGAGACTGGAGATTGTTGGAGGTTTGTAGGGTAAAAGGAATTGTTAGCGGATAGATTGAAACATCAAAGTTCTTGCGAATCGGCGATTGGCCATCAACCGTCAAGACTTTCCACTTCGGTTCGAGGGATTCGAACGGGATAATTCCCCACAATGGGATTTCAGACCATGCAATATCAAGTAACTGATCGGCTGGAACGGTTCGCACGGAGCCCGCCGAGGGTTCGCCCCAGAGCGCGGTGAACGCGGCCAGGGTGGATTCTTCCATCAATAACGGGATCCCGTCGAAAGGCGCAGGAGCCGCTCCTTCCGTCCAGGCAAGCTTTAACTCGTCAAGGGTTACGCCATCTTTCACGGTTGGGAATGGCGCAACGAGCGCATATACCCATTGGATTTGTATTTCATCCGATCCTGGTTGTCGGACCGGAAAACGGGAAACACCCAGTCGTACATTCAAACCATCAACCTGCGTCCTCAAAGCGGATGGAACAGAATCGCCAAGAAACACATCATAAGGCGCGGGTGTGAATGTAACGATCTGAACGGAAGAATTTACGGGCAGCGATTCTCGAGGAATTTGTGGAAGAGGCGTTGCCTGGGCTCCACAAGCTGAAAGCGATAAGGCAAGCGCAGTGATTAGAATCGAAAAACTGAGAGAGGCTTGCTTTATAGGTCGCGCTGCGACTGTGCTCCCCTTCGACACGGCTTCGCCAGTCAGGGTCGCTCCGCTGCCCCTTCGGGGACTTCGCAGCGCGAGGTCACTCGTAGTGACATTCGATTGTTTTAAAGGCATGGCGCCTTGATTATACTATTCTGCGTTGAGGGTTATCTCTGAGAGCGTAAATTGCTTCAGCGCATCCTTATCAATCGTAATGCCCAAGCCGTGACCATTCGGTACATTAATTGTGCTATCGTCATTCAAGACAAAACGCTCATTCGTAATATCCCGTTGATAATAGCGATCCGAGGCCGAAATATCGCCCGGTAAAACAAAACCCGGCAGTGAAGCAATCGCCAGGTTTGAAGCGCGTCCTACGCCCGTTTCCAGCATCCCACCACACCAGACCGGTACAGGCTGCGCCTGTGCGCGGCAATAATCATGGATCATGATCCCCTGGCTCAATCCCGCCACGCGCGCAGGCTTGATGTTGATGATCCTGCATGCCTCCATCTCCAATGCATAGCGGGCGTGGCGCGGTGATACGACGCTCTCATCCAGACAAATCGGCGTCTTGAACTCTGCCTGCAACCTGCGATGATCCCAAATATCATCTTCGAATAAAGGCTGCTCGATCAAGAGTAAATCCAGATCATCCAGGGGCTTGAGGGCGCCAGCGGTCTCCAACGTGTAAGCAGAGTTTGCGTCAACCTGCAAGCGCAGGTCTGGATAGGCGCGTCGAATT